>CAZPSM010000012.1:1023-9450 GCA_964589125.1 uncultured Hyphomicrobiales bacterium
AAAACAGACGAGCAAATTGAGTTTCTAAACAAAAAACTACTCGATACTATTAATGCGTCGGGTATTGCTTTTTTTAGTCATACAAAGCTAAACGGTAAATTTACTATCCGCTTTTCAATCGGGCAAACCAATACAAATTGGCAACATATTTATCGAACGTGGCAATTCATTCAAAGTAAAACATCCGAGATTATAGAAAATGTCGAAAAAGAGAAAATATAGAACTTTACCAAAAGAATTGAAAATCTTTCCGATTACTCATAGGGAAACTCGTTTCGGCAACGGATTACTATTGGTAACCGAGGAAGTTCCATACGTAGATTCATTTGCAATAGGCATTGGTGTGAATATTGGTTCGCGTGGTGAGCCAGAAGGGTTAGAAGGCATTTCTCATCTTGTAGAACATTCGGTTTTTAGGCGAACTCAAAACTATACCTCGAGCGAAATTAATGAGCTATTCGAACGTTATGGTGCCTATGCAAATGCCTTTACAACGAAAGAATATACTTCCTTTTATGTTCGGGCTTTAAATTCGAACTTCAAAAAGGTTTGGGATTTGCTCTTCGAGGTTGTTTTCCGTCCTAAGTTTCACAAAACTGATTTGGCAAAGGAGAAGTCTATTATAAAAGAAGAAATTCGTTCATATATCGAAGACCCAGAAGAGGAGATTTTCGACCTTGCCGATAAATTACTCTATAGAGGCTGCCAACTTTCTAATCCGATTGTTGGATATGTTGGTAGTGTGCATCGTATCAAACTTGATGATGTTAAAAATTTTTATTCTAAAAATTATATTCCTTCTAATACAGTTGTTACCGTTGTTAGTAAATTGAACCATGAAAGTGTATTGGGATTGCTCGGAACAGATTTAGATGCTTTACCATATTTGGGCATATCTTCTTCGGATACGAAGCGTATAAGGTTAAACTATAATATTAAAGAAGAGTTTCGTAAACACTTGCTTCAAAGTCATTTTGTGTATTTTTGTGGATTACCCAAACTCGACGAACGAGAGCGTTTAGTTGCTACGATTTTTAATGTTGCGCTCGGAGATAGTGCAAGTAGCAGACTATACAAAAATCTTCGCGAAAAGTATGGATTGGTTTATAATGTGTTCTCGTCGTTGTCTATTTATTCGGATAATACTTCTTTTTACATTTATTCATCGGTTGAACAAAAAAAATTATCGAAAGCAAAAGAATTAATTTTGCAGGAGTTATATTCTCTTTACGATAGTGGTTTGAAATCGACGGAGCTCGAGATTGCTAAAGAGCAAATTAAATCATCGATTATAATAGCCCAAGAAAGTATATCCGAAAGAATGCAATCAATTATCAAGAATCAATTAACTTTTGGCTATAGTAAGCCGTTTGCAGAAACAATTTCGATTGTTGAGTCAATCGGCTCGAAAGAAATTTCTGACTTTATAGTCAAATACTTGCATCCAGAAAAATGGTCGAGTATTGTATTCTTACCGAAATAATTTTTACTTCTTATTTTTACAATATTTATCGAGAAATTCAAAAACTTCGTAATACCAAAGAATCTGCTCCTGTGGTTTAAGAATCCAATGATTTTGTTCTGGAAATACAATAAGTTTAGATGGTAAACCCTTCAGTTGTGCCACGGTAAAAGCTTCGAGGCTCTGCGTGTATGGAACTCGAAAGTCTTTTTCGCCTGTGGAAATTAATATAGGTGTATCCCAGTTCTGAGAATATCTATGTGGAGAATGTGCATCGTAGTATGGTTTATACTTTGGGTCCCAATATGGTCCTCCATTTTCCCAATTTGGGAACCATAATTCTTCGGTTGCACCATATTCACTTTCAAGATTGAAGACACCGCAATGAGAAACAAAAGCAGAGAATCGCTTTTTTTTTTTTTTTTCGAGCCAAAATACTGCATATCCGCCAGCGCTTGCTCCGACGGCTGCCATTCGATTAGGGTCTACGTAGGGCTCTTTACTAATCGAATCTGTAACATCGAGAATATCTTGCATTGGCTTGCCTCCCCAGTCTCTGCTAATTGCATCGTTCCATTCTTGTCCGAAGCCCGGAACACCTCGTCGGTTTGGAGCAACAACGACGTAACCTTGCGATGCAAATAGGAATAGATTCCATCGATAACTGAAATATTGACTAATTGTAGATTGAGGTCCTCCTTGGCAATAAGTTATCATTGGATATTTTTTGTTGGGGTCGAAATTTGGGGGAAAAAGCACCCAAGTGTGAATTGTCTTACCATCGCGACTTGGAATCCATCTCTCTTCTATTTTTATTGGTTTTATTTCTTTGTAAGTGTCTTCGTTTTCATAGGTAAGTTGAATATTAGGTACATTCGGGTTATCGAGTTTAATTGCGAAAATTTCGAAAGGCCGAATCATATTACGCTTGCCGAAAAAAAGAGTTTTACCATCGCTGGATATATCAAGCCCTCCGTCGTGATTGAAATAGCCACGTGAAACGATTTCCCAGAAACTGTCGGTAATATTCATTTTGTAAATTTGGACCGTTGGTCCATCTTCGGCAGAAAAAAATATGTATTGGCTGTTTGGATGCCAGACGAAATCTCCGACCCATTGGTCGAGTGTAAAAGAAAGCTCAGAGATTTTATTAGTTGTGCGATTATAGAGCATTAATCGAACTCTGTCCGATTCGAAGCCAGCACGTTTCATGCTATGAAACGCTATCCATTTACCATCAGGAGAATAAAGCGGGTCTTTGTCGTATCCGGGCATTCCTGTTGTTATGTTCCGAGTAATTTTAGATTCAATGTTATAAAGGAAAATATCTGTATTAGTGCTTAAAGCATAGTCACCAACCTTTTTGCAAGTATAGGCTAACTCTTTAGAATCTGGCGACCAATCGAATTGTTCAGAGCCCCCGAAAGGTGGGTCGGGGCAATCGTAAGGTTCATTCGGCATAATATCGACAGGTTCTCCACCTTCTATGGGTTGAATAAATAAATGAGAGTAATACTCATCTTCCCAAGTGTCCCAATGACGCACCGGAAGATTATTATATATCCTTACTTTTGCTTTGCCAAGGAATTGATATTTTTCTGTTGGGGATGGTCTTACTTTAACATCGCTTGAAAACGCAATGAGTTTCCCATTAGGGGAGATTTTAAAGTTATTTACGCCATTGTCAACATTAGTAATCTGTTTAATTTCGCTTGTAGTAATATCCATAACAAAAACTTGCGGTTTACCAGTTCTTGTGGAAATATAAGCTATTTTATTGCTATTTTGCAGCCATTGATAATCGGATTCAGAAAATTCTGGGTCGTTAGTTAAGTTTCTGACTGATTGATTCTCTAAATTCAAAAGATATAAATCTGTGAATACTTTGTTTTCTTTTATATTTGGAGTTCCAACAGAATAAAGAAGATATTTACCGTTCGGGGATACTTTCGGGTGTCCAACCCGTTTCAGCGAAAGTAAGAGTTCTGGTGTAAATGTTATGTTACCATTAAATATAAATGTAGGTTCTATTCGAAGGTATTTCCAGCCAGAGTCGGCGATGAATTTGGGGAACTGGAAATCGAAGATTTCTTTTAGTTCCTCTCGGCTCATTTCCGACAACCTTAATGGGTCGTATTTGGAAATAAATGGTGGTAGATATGGGAGTTTATCGGGAGACATCGTTCTAAGAATCGAATCGAGAATCGGATTCATTTTGGGTTGTGAGTTGATACAGTAAAACGATGTCAATAGAACAAAAAAGCATATAGCGAATCTCTTAAACATTTTGTCAATCCATTTTTCTCAAACAAAAACAATGCAAAATTAAAATTTTATTAAATTATAATTTATTAAAGTGCAAATATCGGAGGTTTAGAAATTGGGGAAATTATATTTAGGCTTTTTGGCTTCGCGTGGCGGTAGCAACCTACAAGCAATAATTGATGCTATTAAAGAAGGAAAATTGGATGCTGTTCCGTGTGTTGTAATTTCCAATAATTCCAATGCTTTTGCTCTTGAACGAGCAAGACGTGAAGGGATACCTTGCTACCACATAAGTTCTAAACACTATCCCGACGAAAATGAGCTCGATGAGGCTATTTTACAAACAATGTTGAGGCATAATGTAGATACTGTTGTTCTGGCGGGCTATATGAAAAAAGTTGGCAATAAATTGCTTCAACATTTTAAAAATAGAGTTTTAAATATACATCCTGCTCTACTTCCCAAGTATGGAGGCAAGGGAATGTATGGCGAGTTTGTCCATAAGGCTGTATTGGAAGCGGGCGAAAAAGAAAGCGGTTGCACAGTTCATTTAGTTGATGAAATTTATGACCACGGGAGGATTTTGGAGCAAAGCGTTGTTCCAGTTTATCCCGATGATACTGTGGAGTCATTAGCCGAAAGGGTTCTGGAACAAGAACACAAATTATATCCACAAGTTTTGCAAAAAATTGCCTCCGGCGAAATTGTTCTATGAAAATCTATCGAGATGGTAACCGCCGTCAACAGAAATCACTTGCCCGGTAATGAAATTACTACAAGTAGCGAAAAAATACACAGCATCGAAAATATCTTGGATTGTGCCGTAGCGTTGCATTGGAATTTTGGAGACCGACAGCAAAGGCGAGTCGATTTGGTTTGGTTCATCTGGTATGTAAATTGTGCCGGGATTCACACAGTTAACCGTTATTTTTGGGGCAAGTTCTTTTGCAAGGGATTTTGTAAGTTGAATTACCCCTGCTTTCGAGATGTTGTATGGAATTCTTCCTTTCCACGTTTCTATGCCCCCAAGAGAGCCAATATTAATTATTCTTGCATCTTCTTTTGCAAATTCTGCAAATATTTTTGAGGCAAATAAATATGCGGTTAAGTTTATAGTAATTGTATTGTTCCATATTTCTTCGTCGAGTTCGGTTAGTTCTTTTTTTGTAGGGAAAATACCTGCATTGTTAACTAACACATCTGGTATTGCATAATCTTGGAATACCGATTGAAATGTTGGAGCAATTTTGTTCGTTTCACGTAAATCACAATAGAAAGCGAATGAACTTACCCCGAAAGATTTTTCGATGTATTCTTTTGTTTGGAATGCTAAATCTTTCGATTCATTGTAGTGAATAATTACATTCCAGCCTTTTCGAGCAAACTCGATTGCAAAACCACGTCCAATTCTTCTTCCACTACCAGTTATTAATACAGTTGCCATAAATATTTATTCATTTCATTAAATTAACGTTTTATTTAAAGATAAATTTTGAATATGTTGCGGATAATTGCATTATTTTTATTGATTTTGCCACAGATAACAATTTCCGAAAAGTATAGAATTTTTTTTAAAGATAAAGGAAACGAGGATTTTAGAGTCGGAAGCGAGTTATATGAAAGAACAATCCGTTCACTTTCTTACCGTTCACTCGAAAGGAGACAAAAGGTTCTGCCTTTCGATTCTCTTGTAACTTTCGAAGATGCTCCGATTCCCGAAAAATATATCCAAGAGATACAGAAACTTGGTATAAACATACTTCTTCAACTCAAGTGGCTTAACTATATTGTTGCAGAAATGGATTCAATTGGACTCGAGATGGTTTCGAGTTTACCATTTGTGAAAAGAGTGCAACTTGTAGGCAACAAAGTTTCGGATGTTTTAACATACTCTATTCAAAATAAAAAGAAAGCAAGCTGCTTAGGGAATATATTATTCACACAATCTGAAACCGAGGATTCTATTTATGGAGTGTCTTATCGCCAACTGGAAATGCTTGGTATTACTCGATTGCAATCTCTGGGGATTTTGGGCGATAGTGTTTGCGTTGGAATTTTAGACACTGGGTTTCGTTGGAGAGCTCACCAATCATTAATGGGTGCTAATGTAATTAATGAGTATGATTTTCTATTTCTCGATACTACTACTTCCAACGAACAACAAGACACTCCTTCTCAGGATATTCATGGGACTATGGTTCTGTCGATTATCGCTGGATTTGACATTGGTCATTTAATTGGTTCTTCACCGCTATCTATGTTCATATTGGGGAAGACAGAGGATTTACGTGGGGAATCCCGCTTTGAAGAGGATTGTTTCGCTTCAGCAATCGAGTGGATGGATTCTGCGGGTGTTGATGTTATTTCTTCTTCATTGGGGTATTTTAGCTTTGATTCTGCGAATGTTAATTACTTATATGAGGATATGGATGGCAAAACTGCTTTAACTAGCATCTATGCGAATAAAGCGTTTGAACGCGGTATTGTTATGGTGACTGCGGTAGGAAATCGCGGCCCCGAACCATCTACCATTCATGCGCCTGCCGATGCTTTTGGGGAAATTGCTGTAGGGGCTGTAGATGTAACAGGCGATACTGTGTTGAAATTTTCTTCGAGAGGTCCAACGTTCGATGGGAGAATTAAACCTGATTTCTGTGCAATGGGAAGTGGAGTAATTAGTGCATTTGCTGTTCAACCCGACTCTTTTATTATTGGAACCGGAACTTCTGTTGCAACACCGCTCATATCTGGTGGAATTGCGACTCTAATCTCTACATTTGAAGAACTTACTCCGGTTCAGGTGAAATCTTTGCTCATTCAACATTCGAGTCGTTCAAAAGAGCCCGACAACAATTTTGGTTACGGAATACCAGATTTCTATTCCACAGCACTTGATTATGACATCGTTATTTCTCCACCTACGACTTTCCGTATCCTCGATAGGCAAAGAATTGTTTTTAGTGTAGTGTATAAAAAGCCCATTAATGGAGTTAAGCTGTTTATTCGGGGGATAAGCAGTCCTTTTTTTACTGAGCATCTCTTGAACGCGACCGATGAACCAAATCGTTATCTTTTCGATATTTTTTTAGAAAATGAAATAGACTCGGTTTTTGAATTTTATGTCGAGGTAGTAGCCGAAGACGGTCGTCAACGTAGGAAGCCGTTCTTCCCTAATAAATTTTATCGTATTAAAATTGGGGACGAGTCGAAAAGTCTTGCAATTGTTAAAAAACCTCCCATTACGGGTGTAACGGAAAGTAGAAGCAATGACTTGATAAATATAAGAGTTTTTCCCGAAATCGTATCCAACAATTCGCCTTTGTTTATAAATTTCAGTGTTGAAGAGGTTGGAGGGTATATTTTGAGAATTTATAATTTTGCCGGAATTGAATTATTAACCGAGCGATACGAAATCAATTTCCCGGGTTCACAATGGAAACAAATTAACTCCAATAATTTCACAAGTGGATTATATTTCATAAGAATAATTTCTCCGAGTGGTAAAGCTTATATTAAAAGGTTTTTAAAACTTTGACGGCTCAATATTATGAATTTTTACTTCCATTTGTGGGAATGGAATGCAAATTCCATTATGTTCGAGATTTTCACGAATTTTTTGTAGTAATCTGCATTTTGTTGCATACCATTTTTCGGTCGGTGCCCAGAATCGAACTCGAAGTTGGGCGCTACTCGAAGCAAAATTTTCAACAAAGACTTCAGGTTCTGGAAAAGCAAGCACATAGCACTCGTTGTCCAGCAGTTCCTTTGTAACTTTGATAGCAAGTTCGACATCGTCGGAATATCGAATGTCAATTAAATAATCGATTCTACGAGCAATATTTTCACCAAAATTGATAATTAAGGAATTGAAAACCGTTTCATTGGGGATTCGAACAAAAGGTCCTTCAAATGAACGAATTACTGTCGAGAGAAATCTAATTTCCTCAATAATACCAGTAGTTTGGTTAATATCGACAGGTTGTCCTATACGTATTGGTCTTTCAATCATTAGGAATAAACCAGATACAACGTTCCCGAGTACTTTTTGAGTTGCTAAACCTATAATAATCGAAAGAAATCCACCAGCAACAATAAGACCCGATAGATTTACTCCCATAAACGATAGAATAAAAATCAAGTATATAAGGATAAAACCATACACAAGGAATTTAGACAATATATTCAAAGATTGTAGAGAAACTTTTTCGCGAAGGATAATTTTGAGTTTACGCGTCAATAAATTAATCAGGAAGAAAAGAATGAAAAAAATAAAAATTAAAATTAAAAGTTCTAAAAGATTTATTTTAGATATTATTCCGAGAAAATTCATATTCCGAATTCCATTAAGAATTTTGAACTTGAAAACTTCTTAGTGGGAATTAAGTCGTAACTTTGGCTGAAACCTTCAATATACATGGGTGAAGAAAATTCTGTTTCCGCAATATTTTCGCTAAGTATCCTTACTTTTGCATTTGAAAAGCAATGGCGCCTTGAGTAAAGAATTTCAAGATATGCGAAATCAAAGACTAATTTAGTTAGTTTGACAATTCCTGTAGAAGAATTTGAAATATTTAAATTTAGAGCACAGGTTTGAAGAAAATCAGTTTCGATAGGGGTGGAAGAAAGATTCGTCTTATAGTATCGGCAAATTTTGCCTTTATGTGCATCTCCGTAAAGAGTAAATTTAACTGGAGCGAGAT
>CAZPSM010000012.1:9467-12380 GCA_964589125.1 uncultured Hyphomicrobiales bacterium
AATTTTCCCGTTTTTAGAAAGGATAACAGATGTGGCGATTGGAAGGGTTGTAAAAAGTTCGACCGAAGAATCGGGCAACATTGTAAATGGTTCTTCGAATTGTAGAAGAATTAAAGTGGTGTCGAGTTCGCGAAATAACGGTTCGGAGGGTTGAAATATTACTTCCGATGCTTCTATTCCCAATTTTGTAGAATACTTTTCTTTCGATGTTTCAGCGACTCTTTCGTAGAATAAAAAGTCCTTAAATTTTTGTATAGTTATTGAGAAAAATTCGCTCTCGTAGGAATCTAGAATAGGATAGTGTCCATAGCCTTCAATATGATAGGGCATAATTCTACGTGGGATTGTTTCTTATAAATCCTCGTCTTCATCGTCGAAGTCTTCGTCGAACTCCTCGCCAAATAAATTATCACCAAATTCTTCGTGCAAATCGAAATCCTCTATCAAAGACTCATCTTTTTGCCGTTTAAGGTCTTCTTCGTCAATTGTTCCGAAGTCCTCGAGACTTTCGTCATCAATTTGGAATTCTTCGAAAAATTCCTCTTCGAAATCGTCTGCATCAAACTCCTCGAAATTCTCCGAGTTGCTACTTGCGTAGTATCTCAGCCCTTCGAAATCTTCTTTGTTCAAATCCAGGTATTCCATAAGTTTTCTAAAATTATTTTACAAAATATTTAAAATACAAAATCAAAAATATTCAAAAAAAACAAAATTCAAAATACTAACAGAGAGAATTGCGAGATTCCCCCTGTTGATACATTATTTTTTCTTAGCCTTTTTTAATTTTTTCTGTTCTTTTTCCATAATTGCTGTGCGTGCTGCTGCAAGGCGGGCAATAGGGACACGGAACGGTGAACAAGAAACATAATCCAAGCCAATCTTATGGCAAAATTCAACAGAAGCAGGTTCACCGCCATGTTCTCCGCAAATACCAATTTTTAGTTTTTTACGTGTTTTTCTACCCTGTTTTACAGCATATTCCATTAAGAAACCAACCCCTTCTTGGTCGATTGTTTCGAATGGGTCGCGCTTGTAAATTTCTTTTTCGATGTAATAAGGTAGAAATCTTCCCGAATCGTCACGGCTTAACCCAAGGGTAGTTTGGGTTAGGTCATTTGTTCCGAACGAGAAAAATTCAGCAACTTCGGCAATTTTGCGAGCAGTAATGGCACCGCGAGGGACTTCTATCATAGTTCCTACTAAATAATCGAATTGCATTCCATTTTCCTCCATAACTTCTTTTGCAACGCGACGGACGATTTCTTCTTGCATTTTTAGTTCTTTGTAATGCCCAACCAATGGAATCATAATTTCGGGGAACGCTTCTTTGCCCATCTTCTTTACGTTGATAGTTGCTTCGAAAATAGCGCGTGATTGCATTTCTGTTATTTCCGGGTAAAGTATCCCAAGCCGACATCCGCGGAATCCAAGCATCGGGTTAAATTCATGGAGTGATGCGACGCGTTCTTTGACTTTTTGTAGAGGGATATTTAGCATTTTTGCAACTTCTTTTTGTCCATTTTCGTCGTGAGGAAGGAATTCGTGGAGTGGGGGGTCAATGGTGCGTATTGTTACTGGTCTTCCATCCATTGCTAAGAATATTCCTTCGAAATCTGCTCGTTGTAAAGGAAGAAGTTTGCTCAATGCTCTTTTGCGTTCTTCGGGGGTGTCAGCAAGTATCATTTCCCGCATAGGACCGATTTTACCCTCACCGAAAAACATATGCTCTGTTCTACAAAGGCCAATACCTTCGGCACCAAAAGCAACTGCATTGCTGGCTTGGTCGGGCTGGTCTGCGTTCGTTCGAACTTTAAGCACTCGGTATTTATCTGCCCACTCCATAATTTGTTTGTAGATTTTGTATGTTGGAGCCTCGTCTTCCGATAGTGTCTTATCGAGCAGTACTTGAATAACTTCGCTTGGTTTTGTAGAAATTTTGCCCTGGAAAACTTCTCCTGTGCTCCCATCGATTGAAATATAGTCTCCTTCATTCAAAACTATGTTTTTGCCTTCTACTCGTACTTCACGAGCCTTATAATCAATTATAAGTGAACCACAACCGGCAACACAAACTTTACCCATTTGTCGAGCGACTAATGCAGCGTGTGATGTCATTCCACCGCGAGAGGTAACAATACCTTCGGCAGCATTCATCCCAGCAATATCTTCTGGTGAGGTTTCAATGCGTAGAAGGATTACTTTTTCTCCACGATGTGTCCATTCGACCGCGTCATCCGCGTTGAAAACGATTTTCCCTGCTGCTGCACCTGGTCCTGCATTAAGCCCTTTTGCAATAAGTTGATTATTACGTAAAGCCTTTTGTTTTTCTTCGATATCAAATATTGGTCGTAGTAATTGATTAAGCTGTTCAGGTTCTATTCGTAGCAATGCAGTCTTTGGCTTAATAAGACCTTCATTGACCATATCAACTGCGATGCGCATTGCTGCAATTGCCGTTCGTTTTCCCGAACGGCACTGGAGCATATATAATTTGCCTTTTTGAATCGTAAATTCTATATCCTGCATATCGCGATAGTGTTGTTCAAGTATTTGTCGAATGCGAAGGAGCTCGGAATACGACTTTGGGTCCTGCTCCTTTAATTGTTCAATTGGGAGAGGTGTTCGAATACCCGCGACTACATCCTCTCCTTGTGCATTCATTAGAAACTCACCATAGAATTTATTTTCGCCAGTGGCTGGGTCACGGGTGAATGCAACGCCGGTCCCACTATCTTCGCTAAGGTTTCCAAATACCATCGCTTGAACATTGACAGCAGTACCCCACCAATCGGGTATATTATTTAACTTTCGGTAAACTATTGCTCTATTGTTGTTCCACGATTGGAAAACTGCTCCAATAGCACCCCAAAGTTGTTCTTCTGGGTCTTCGGGGAATTCCACCCCGAGTCGCTC
>CAZPSM010000012.1:12396-14097 GCA_964589125.1 uncultured Hyphomicrobiales bacterium
TTTGAATTCATAGACAAGTTCTTTCAAATCATCTTCTTCGAGTTCAACATCGTATGTAACCCCTTTTGCCTTTTTTTTCATTTCTAAAATTTCTTCGAATGGGTCAATATCGTCTTTGCTTTCTGGCTTTAAGCCAAGGACTACATCGCCATACATTGCAACAAAGCGTCGATAGGCATCGTAGGCAAATCGAGGATTTCCCGATTGCATAATTAATCCTTGAACTGTAACATCGTTTAATCCAAGATTTAATACTGTGTCCATCATTCCCGGCATAGAAGCACGAGCCCCAGAGCGTACAGAAAGAAGAAGCGGATTATTGGGGTCGCCAAATTTAGCACCCATATCCTTTTCGATTTTGTTTAATGCTTCTTTAACTTGGTCATAAAGTTCATTGGGATAAGTTTTGTTGTTTTCGTAGTAATATGTGCAAACTTCCGTAGTAATTGTAAAGCCGGATGGAACCGGGAGCCCGAGATTTGTCATTTCTGCAAGGTTAGCACCTTTTCCGCCGAGTAGGTCTTTCATTTTAGCGTTACCATCGGCTTGACCATTGCCAAAATAGTAAACATATTGTTTCTGTTTTTTAGATTTCTTATTAGCCATAATAAACCTTTAAAATTATAATATAAAATAAAATGCAAACTTAAATATTGTTTTGCGAATATTCAAAAATAAAAAGCCCTTCTGTAATAATATTTAATTGCAATTATTTTTTAGAAAAAAGTTAAGTTTGATTTTATGAAAATTAAAATTAAAGATGATTTTGGTTCGGATGAACGAAATTCACTACTCGATGAAACTGCTTTTGTTCGTATTAGTATTTTTATTTGTTATTCGGCAACCGATTTCTCATAATGGCAACAGTTCAAAAAAGTATCAAAAAATTAAATTTTTCAAATCTGTTGTCGATAGCCTTCTTCAAAAGGGAGCCGATTCCGAATCTGTTTTTCAACTAATAAACAATTACCAAACTCATTTCAACGAAAAACATACAAAGGTGAACGTCTTTCCCCAGAATCTACCACAATATCCTTTTTCTATTAAAAATAGTTCTATAAGAGCAATTCGGAAATTTATTGAAGCAAATTCTACTATCTTGGGGATGGCTGAGCAAAGATTCGGGGTTCCGCGGGAAATTCTTGCTTCTATTCTTTGGGTCGAAACTAAGTTGGGCGATGTTTTAGGAACGAATCATTTGCCGAGTGTATTCTTGAGTATGGCTATGGCTTCGAACCTTGAAATTTTGAATAAAAACTTTTACGAGATTAAAGAATCTGTAAATGCATCTTTAAGTTTGGATTCATTATGGAATGTTATAAAAAGAAGAGCCGATGACAAAGCCGCTTTTGCTATAAACGAGTTAGTTGCTTTGTTGAAAATGAAAAAGGAATTTCGAGTTGATGTGTTCGAATTATATGGTTCGATTTCTGGAGCTTTTGGGATTTCGCAGTTTCTTCCCTCCAGTTATATTGCTTATGGAATCGATGGCGATGGTGATGGGAAAATTAACCTTTTTAATATGTCGGATGCGATATTCAGTATGGGCAATTTTTTGAAACAAAATGGCTGGAAAAACAACGATTCGATAGCGTGCTTTAACGCTTTGTTCCGTTATAATAGAAGTAAGGATTATGTTAATCGTGTTCTCTTTATTGCTCGAAAAATTTCAGAATAAAAAACTAATTATACTAAAAAAAA
>CAZPSM010000012.1:14107-23293 GCA_964589125.1 uncultured Hyphomicrobiales bacterium
CCTGCTCGGTGCTCGAACAGGATGGCAAATTCTAAATGGGAGATTAGGTTGTTCTAATTTACGATTGGTTTTGTAATATTGAACAAATCACTAATTGCCTGTTCAAAAGATTCTTTTGGCATTGCGCCTATTGCGATTCTTGGGTTTTCGTTGACAGGGCAGAAAAGAATCGAAGGAATAGAACGAATTCCAAACACTACTGCAAGCTCTTGTTCCGCATCGGTATCAACTTTGTAAAAGTCAATTTGTCCTTGATATTCTTTGTCTAATTCTTCGAGAATGGGTGAAACTATTTTGCAAGGCCCACACCAATCTGCATAAAAATCAATAATACAAGGTTTATCACCTTTAAAAATCCATTCATTATTGTTCTCATAGTCGAAAACTTTTTCGATAAAAGCTTCTTTTGTTAATTGTTGCATACAATACTCCTATATAAAAAATAATTTTTAAAAAATATAAACGAAGATTCATATAATTTATTTGAAATTTTCGAAAAAATAAATTACGCTTTATTTTTTATTTTTGAAAATGTTTATAATCATTTTCGGTAATATATGAAGATTGGGATTGTTGGGCTTCCATATTCAGGGAAAACATCTTTTTTTAATGCATTGACCTTTTGTGGTGAAGAATCTGCCTCGGCTCGAAAAACAAAAGGTGAGTTGGCAATTATAAAGGTTCCAGACGAAAGGTTAGACTTCCTAACTAATGTTTTTAATCCGAGGAAAAAAATAAATGCAACATTGGAAATTGATGATTTTATGGGAAGTTCAAATCCAGAAATTTCTACTTACAATACTCAATTTTCGAGCGTTGCCAGATTATTCGATGCATTTATCCTTGTAATTCGTGGCTTCGAGGCTGATTCGGTACCTCATACAAAAGGTTCTGTTGATATCTCGCGTGATTTGAAAGAATTCTTGGAAGACATAGAACTTTTTGATTTATCTTTTATCGAGACCCGACTTGAGCGGTTGGAAAAAGATTTCCAGAGGCAAAAAAACAAGGAAGAATTACTCAGAACAAAACAGATTATTATGAAATGGAACAAAGCCCTACAAAATGGTGTCCAACTTCGAGAAATAGAGACCACCCGCGAAGAAGAACTTTTGCAAAGGAATTATCAAATGCTAACGATGAAACCACTAATTGTTGCTGTAAATTTGTCGGAAAAAGATATTAACATTGCAGACGAGATTGTAAACGATGTAAGAGCAAAGTATCGAGGGAAGAAAATAAGGATTGAGCCTTTCTTTGCAAAAATTGAGATGGAACTTGCCCAACTCGATGACGGAGAAAAACAAATTTATATGGAAGATTTTGGGTTGAAGGAATCTGCTCTAACACGCCTTCTTAGAAGTGCCTATGATTTGCTCGGTCTCTGTTCATTTTTTACCGTTGGCGAGGATGAATGCCGAGCTTGGACAATTAAAAAGGGGATAACAGCACAGGAGGCAGCGGGGGTTATCCATACGGATTTCTTCCATAAGTTTATACGTGCCGAAGTTGTTTCTTTTAAGGACTTTAAAGAATTAGGTTCATTTGCTAAATGCAAAGAAAAAGGTGTATTTCGTCTTGAAGGAAAAGAGTATATAGTTCAAGATGGCGACATAATGCATATTCGCCATAACTAATCTCTATGCTCAACAAGTGTATTCATACTTTTCCTTTTGCCATGAACAATGTTCGGGGCGATAAAGTTGCGGGAAGGTTTTACTCTTTGCTCGAACTCACTTCTGAACTTGATAAGGAAACCTTTCACGGGCCAAGCTGCAGCATCGCCGAGAGCACAAATTGTATTCCCTTCGATATTATCCGCGACAGAATACAAAATATCGAGGTCTTGCACTGTTGCATTGCCCTCGTAAATACGTTTAAGGATTTTTTCCATCCAGCCACAACCTTCGCGGCAAGGAGTGCATTGTCCACAAGATTCGTGGTGGTAAAAATGTGCTATTCTATAGGTAACCTTAACGATATCGGTTGTTTCATCCATAACGATTACTCCGCCAGTTCCAATATGAGTTCCAAATTCTTTTAGCGACTCTTCGTCCATTTTTGCAATTTTTGCTTCTTCCGCAGTTAGAGGTGGCATCGAAGAGCCGCCGGGAATAACGGCTTTAAGCAATTTGCCGTTCGGGATACCACCACAAATGTCGAAAATAAGTTCTTGCAATGGTATACCGGTTGGAAGTTCGTACACCCCCGGTTTTTCTATATGTCCACTTACACCGAAAAGGAGAGTTCCCGGATGCCTTGGAGCACCAATTTTTGCATATGCTTCACCACCCATTTTGATTATTGGTGGAACTGCGGTTATTGTTTCAACATTATTAATCGTTGTTGGGTAGCCCCATAGTCCACGTTGGGCAGGGAATGGGGGTTTAAATCTTGGGTAACCGCGCTCTCCTTCGATTGAGTTCATCAGCGAAGTTTCTTCTCCACAAATATAGGCCCCTGCTCCTTTGTGTATGTAGATATTAATAGAATAGTCTGTTGAAAAAGTGTTTTTCATTTTTGGTCCAACAAAGCCGTGTTCATAGGCATCGTCGAGAGCTTTTTGCATTAGGTTTATCCATTTATGGTATTCACCGCGAATATAAATATACGCAGTTTGAATCCCCATTGCATAGCCAGAAATTAAGATACCTTCTATTAATTGATGAGGATTATACTCGAAAATTTGTCTATCTTTAAATGAACCCGGTTCAGATTCATCGCCATTAATACAGAGGTATTTAGGGATATCCTTGGACTTAGGCATAAACGACCATTTCAGACCCGTTGGGAAGCAAGCGCCGCCACGGCCACGTAAACCGGATTTTTTTACCTCGTTAATAATTTCATCGGGAGATTTTTGCAAAGCTAACTTGAATGTTTCATATCCACCATTTTGAAGGTAAACATCAATTTTGTGAAAGTTTTCCTTTTCTGGTAACAAAAGTTTTGGATAATCGCTCATAAAAGTACCTAAAAAAATCTAAATTAACAATAATACCGCTAATAACAAAAAGAAAAGGGTCGCTAAAAATAGCAACCCTTTGTAGATTGATTTTACAAATTAACTTCTATGATTTAACTTTTCTTTGTGTTTCTTCAACTGACGAACCATTTTTTCTGTTGCTGCGCGAAGGCTTTTCATAAAATCTTCTGAACTTTCTTCGACTACGAGTGTGTTGCCCTCCACATTTAAGGTGAACTGGACTTTACTGCTGTTGTCAACTGTGAACTCAACGTTAGCGCTTGTGATAGAATCGGAATATTTTTTAAATTTTTTCACTGCTTCGAGGGCTGCTTGTTGCAAGTCTTGATTCGATTTGATATGTCTGAAAGTTACTTTAGTTTGCATAACAGAACTCCTTTTGTTTAACATTAAAAATATTGTTAATTGAGAAAGAACGAGGAAACATTAAACCGTAGTCCTATATTAAAAACGATAAAAAAAGGTAAAATTGTAACTCGAGAAGGAATCCTTTCAGATTGTTCTAAGCCATCGAAAATATTAAATTTTCTATATGAGAAAGCAAATTTGGACTCGAAAAAGAAACTATCGAGAAATTTGGTAGAATCGGCTTGTACGTCGAAAGGGAAAAGAACACCTATCGAGATACATATAAAGGGATTAAGTTGTTGTTTCTCATAAATATTTAATCCAATCTTTGGGTCGTCGGGGATATTCGATTGAATGTACTCTTCCCAACGGATTTTGTCGAAGGATACACCGAGTTGAAATCGAAAGTAAGTTTTGAAATCTGTTTCCCAAGGAGAGAAAATCAAATTGTATGAGAGTGGGAAAAAGTTGAAACTAAAGTTTTCATTGTAGTCTCGTCTTCCAGAAATATAGGCAATTTGAACATTTCGGTAAAAGTCGTCATTTAGTTTTAGTTCAATCCACTCTATGCCAATAGAAAATACCGTTATGTTAGGAACTGCCACATCTACAATTATGCCGGGGAAATTTCTCATTTTAAATTCACTTACATTAGATTTTGAGTAAGTCCTATAATTTTCAAAGAAATCGTAAGAAATCTGGTTTATCGGAAAAGAATAATAGATAGTAATACCACGTATGTAGAATAAGTTCCGATTCGTGGGAGGTTCTGAAAAAGCACAAGCGTTTATAAGATATAGCAAAAAAACTATTCCCGTTAGTGTTCTGAAACCCATTTAAGGATTTTTGTTATAGTTGATTTTAAATTTTTACGGTCCACGACCATATCTACAAAGCCTTTTTCGAGTAAGAACTCTGCTCTTTGGAAGGTTGGTGGGAGCTTCTTTTTAATGGTTTGTTCGATTACACGAGGTCCTGCAAAACCAATCAAAGAGCCTGGTTCAGCTATAGTTATATCGCCGAGCATACCATACGAGGCTGTAACACCTCCGGTGGTTGGGTCAGTAAGAATAGTAATATAGGGTATTTTCGCTTCGTCAAGTTCAGTTAATATAGCCGCGGTTTTACCCATTTGCATTAAAGAAAGAGCTGCTTCCTGCATTCTTGCCCCTCCCGAAGAACAAACCATAATCAGAGGAACAGAATGCTCAAGGCTGTAGCGAGCCGAACGATAGAACTTTTCTCCAACCGCGGACCCCATACTTCCTCCGATGAACGCAAAACACATAAATCCCGCGGATACCAGAATACCATTTATTGTTCCGTATCCGGTGATTAAGGCTTCATTAAAGCCGGTTGATGTGATAGATTGAGCGACTCTCTCTGTGTATGGCTTTGAATCAAAAAATGCAAGTGGGTCGTCGGAGGTAATATTCGCATTTGTTTCAACGAAAGAATCTTTATCGAGTAGAATCTCGATATACTCACGAACACCAATTCGAAAATGGTTACTGCATTTGGGACAGGTGAAAAAATTTTCTTCGAGTTGCTTTTTAAATATTATTTCGCTACACGATGGACATTTAGTCCAAAGCCCATCGGGCATCTCTTTCTGCTTGTTGCCTTCTATGTTGTCTTTTGAACGTAAAAACCAAACCATATTGAAAATTCAATTTTTTATCAAAACAAATATAGGATTAAAAGTTAAAATTTCAAAATACAATTTAAGAAAAATGAAAAATCTTTCATTATTTTTAGGGGAATTAATTTGCTGTGCTGCGTAATTATGGGAACAAAAGTTATTTCATTTGATATTGTTTCCCAATGCTATGCTTGATGTTAAGGAGGCAACTCAAATTACTGGATTTCTCATCGTAAAGGGTTAGTTTTTTTGACTGGTGGACAAAAAAATTTACGTTCGATTCTGGACGATAGGTTTGTGTGAAGAGATGTTCAAAATAATGCCAATGGAAATCCCGTGGATTATAATCGCACTTCCACCATAACTTATAAAAGGCATAGGCAATCCAGTTGTTGGAAGGAAACCAATATTGACCATCGCATTAATTATAGTATAAAAGGAAATTAATAGGAAAATTCCCGAAGCAAGAAGGAAACCGAAATGGTCGGGTGCGGCTTTGGCTACCTTATAAATCTTGTAAAGGATAAAAGAAAAGAGCAACAATAAACCTAAAAGCCCTAAAAAACCATATTCTTCGCCGATGATGGCAAAAATAAAGTCGCCATAGGACTCTGGCAAAAAAAGTTGGCTTTGCCGGCTTTGTCCCGGTCCAAGTCCCCAAAATCCTCCGTTGCCAAAGGCAATGAGAGCTTGGGTACATTGATAATTAATATCAGAAGCATTACTTATTAATGCACTGAAAAAGGAGGTTAAGCGATTGAGGCGATATTCAGCGGAAACGGCGAAAATCCCTGCAAGACAAATGGAGGTAATTCCAAACCAAAAGATATGTTTAAGTTTGACATTACTAATCAGAAGAAGAACAATAACCACAAACAGAATAACACTCGAAGAAGAAAAGTTGGGTTGAAGTGCAATCAATCCGCAAACTATCGATGTCCAGAAAAAAATCGGAAAGGATACATATTTGAATTCATTTAGTAGTTCGTTTCTTTCTTCCAATAGTTTCGAAATATAAACCACGAGAGCAAATTTTGCGAGCTCCGATGGCTGGAAGTTAATAAATCCTAAATCTATCCAACGGTTTGCACCTTTGATAGAAGTCCCAACGAAGAAAATAGCAATCAACGCAAATATTGATAAAAATAACAATGGTTTTGCAAGTTTTTTCCAAATTCGATAATCAATTCTATAGAAAATTAAGATTATTGCGAAAGCAATTAATACATTACGGAGTTGATTCTGGAAAAAAATATCGGCGGCACCAAATTTAAATTCTGCAATCGATGCACTCGAACTATAGACTGCGGCTAAACTAAATAAAAGAATGAATGAGACCGATAGAAAAATTCCCCAATCGAATCTCCTTAAATTTTTCTGTTCCATAAATATTAAACAAAGATTAATTTGCAACTTACGAAATTAGTAAAATTAAAAATTAGGCTTATTTATGATAACAGAAAGCCAGATTCGAAGGATTGATTCTTTAGGTATGTTCGATGTGATACTTAATTTCCCTTTACAGGTGGAAGATGCTATTAAAATCGGAAGGAATTGTCCAATTATTCAATTCCCAGAGGCTAATTGTTGGATAATTGTGGGCATAGGTGGTAGTGCAATTGCCGGGGATTTGTTACAAACTTTTTTTAGAAATTCCCAGTTTGAACAAATTAATATTTCTGTAAATCGGAATTATAATATTCTCGCCAAAGTTGATTACCAAACAAATGTGGTAATCAGTTCGTATTCTGGAAACACCGAGGAAACACTCGAAGCATATACCAAAGTTAAAGAGAAGACACAAAGGATAATTGGAATTACCTCGGGCGGGAAACTGAAGGAATTGTTGCAACGCGACGGTTTTCCTGTGGTCGAAATTCCCGATGGATATCAACCACGTGCAGCCATTGGATATTCTTTCTTTTCTCTTCTTTTGATGATTTTAAGGTCAACATTTGACAACGAAATTCCAGAGGATGTCGACAACTCAATAAATGAGTTGCTCAATATGTTAAAACTAAATTCCCAAAGGTACTCAATTATAGATGAAAATAATCCTGCTATTATGTTTGCCGAGGAAAATACCGGGAAAATATTTATTATTTATGGCTGTGAAGAGACTTTATACCCGTTGGCTTTGCGATTTAGGGCACAGTTGCAGGAGAATGCGAAGAATCTTGCTTTTTCGCACTATATCCCCGAGATGAACCACAACGAAATCAATTCATACGAGTTTCCTTCCGATTTGCTAAATCGCGTTGTGGTGGTTTTATTGGGCGATAGGAATGATTATCCAAGGAACAAAATTCGTATAGAAGCGACTGAACAAATATTAAACAAAAAGGTCAAGGTTGTTAAATTCCAAAGTAGTGCAACATCTTTTCTAGTTCGACTTTTCGATTTATTATATTTTTTTGATTGGTGTAGCTTTTATCTTGCAATTCAAAATGGAGTTGACCCAACACAAATTCCAACGATAACGCAATTGAAAACAATAATGCGAACCTAAATTTAAGTTAGAACCAAAAAATAATCTTGTAAGTTATTAAATTTTTTTGTAATTTTGCAAGTCAAAATTTGTAAAATTTGTAGGAAAGTTATGGCAAAACGTAAAAAGGTTCGTCGAGCTAAGTATGTTACTATTTATTCGCCCTTCGTTATGAAGGAGACAAAGCATGAATTAGTCGGTGAACCCGTTGAAACTACAAATGGTCGAATGCAATGGGCTCGCTGCACCCGAACTCGCCAAATGCAATTGGTAAATTTAGACGTCATTGAATCAGATATTGATAAGTCTCGTGGGGTTCTAAATATTTCGATTGAAGATGCAAAAAAATATGAAATTACTCAAGATTATGAAATTGGAGACATAATTTATCATCCAATTTGGGATGATGTCGGGATTGTTCGAGCGAAAGAGACCACAAGCCATGGCTTAAATTCTATCATTGTTCAATTTCAAAAGAACGACGAGAAAAGATTAATCGAAAATATGAAAATTTAAAATTTTGTTTAATAATTTAGGGGCTTTATTTTGGTTGGTGTAACATTACAGTCGAATGAAAATATCGACAAAGCGTTGCGACGCTTTAAAAAGAAATATGAACGTAGTGGTATCCTTCGGGAATACAAACGGCGAACTGCTTATACGAAACCATCCGTTGAAAAGCGCTTTATTAAAATGAAGTCGTTGCGACGCATCCGCAGAATGTCGAAAGAAGAAATATAGTTTGTTTAATTTTGTTATAAACAACATAAAGGCTGCTGGAATTCAATTTACCAACAGCCTTTTTATTATTTGACTTAATTATTTAGGTTTATTATTTATTTGGGGAAAAAGTATTGTCGTCGAAAGGCACGTTGAGTTGATAAGTATTTTCGATTTTGATATTGAACATTGGGTTAGTAGTTTTAACTAACATCGGGAAATAGTAATTGTCAATTTTTTCCCATTTTTCTAATGTAGTTGTTATTGGTATTGGGCCCTGGGGGGTATCTTCGGTAGATTCAACCTTTTCGAGAAGATAATTCGATGCATTGAAATATGCTGTAGCTTCGAAACCGCTTTGAGTCGTAAATTTCACAAGTATTTGTCCTCCTTGTTTACCAAGGATATTAACTTGGAAATTTTTTTCGAGTCTGTCAATTTCTTTGTGTATTGCTATATCGAATAAAGCTTTATCGAACTCTTTGGGGTCAAGTTTTTCGATTTGTCCTTGCACTTTCGACCAAGCTTCGTTTTGGTTGACCCATAGTTCATTTTGGAAGATTCCGAAGTCAAACTTTTGGTATTTTTTAGTTGGAGATTTAATTTTTTGGGTAATAGTTCCGTTTAGGATTTGGCCTTGGAAGCTCAAACTTGCTTTACCTTCGAGTGAATAGGATTGTAAGTTTTCGAGAAATGCTTTGCCCCCACGAGCATCGAGGTATTTTTCAATGAGTTCATTTGGGTCGAGTGAAACTTTTTCCATCTTTGCTTTTTCCCCACTTACGGGATTAAGGTCTATATCGTATTCGAATATCTTACCAAATTTTTCCAATTTCGATTTTACATCGGGATTACCAACTACAACGATATAGGCTTTGTCGGGGTGCATATATTTTTTTGCAACTTTTTGAATATCGTAAGGGGTCATATTTTGGACTCGCTTGGGATAATCTTTCAATTCGGCTAATGGAATTCCATTAAAATAAGCATTTTGTATTAGGC
>CAZPSM010000012.1:23314-27225 GCA_964589125.1 uncultured Hyphomicrobiales bacterium
TTTCGAAGGACATTAGATAGTGCCCTATTTCTACTTTTTTTATCCGATTTAATTCTTCTTCGCTTGGCGGTTCCGTAGCAAGTAAATATAATTGTTCTTTAATGACGTTTATTGCTGAATCCGTTACAGCATTGCGAACCTCGGCACCACAGGCAAAACGATTTGCAAATTTCCCAGAAGACTGGTATCCAAACGGGGTATAGGTGTATGAATAAGTTTCGCGTAATGTTCGGAATAAACGTCCAGCGAAACCGGAACCTATAATACTTGCCGCTAAGTCGAGCGTTTCATAATCGGGGTTTTTAATTTCAACTGTCGGTGTTGAAAGTATAATCGAAGATTGAACCGAGGCAGGGCGTTTGACAAAATAAACACCTAATGGGCTTGGATTTGTTGGAGGAAATGTTAAGGGCGGAATATTACCTTTTTTCCAATTTGCCAATGCTTTGTCGAACATGGGTATAATTTCTTTCAAACTAACATCACCGGTAATAACAAGAGAAGCCCAGTCGGGTTTAAAATATTTTTGGTAGAATTGATTGATGTCATCGATTGTAATATTTGATATTGATTCTTCGGTTTTACGTTTCCCGTAAGGATGTTGTTCGCCATAGACAATTTTTTTGGTAAGTGCATTGGCAATTGCACTTCCTCGTGATTTCTCGTTTCTGATTGCAGCGATGACTCTTGGCTTTAGTTTATCCAGTTCTTCTTTTGGAAAAGTTGGTCGTAGTAAAACATCGGAAAGGACATCGAGCAACAAAGGGATATGCTTTATAATGCAATTTCCAGAAACAATAAAATATTCTGGATTAGCAGAAACGGAAAGGTTGGCACCGACTCCATCGAGTTTTTGAGCAATTTGCAGAGCAGTAAGTTTTCCCGCACCCTTGGTCAGCATTTCGGCAGTTAGTTCAGCCAGTCCCGGTTTATCTCCATCGTATGCTGAACCCCCGGGGATAAGAATTCTGAACGCAAAAGTTGGTTGTTCGTGGTCTTCGACAAGGAAAACCTTAACTCCATTTTTGAGGTTTGTTTCTGAATATTTTGGAAATACAAATTCTTTTTCTGGTAACGGTTCCGGCTTTTTAGTTATGTCGATTTTTTCTTCTGATATTGCCATAAACTTAATAAATAATATTAAAATTAATGTTAATAATATTTGCTTTTTCATATTTATCACCTATAATTTTAGTCTTTGTAACCATTTGGATGATAGAAAAGAGTTACATAGTTCGGGGTTTTTAGGTATTTTTGTGCGACTCGTTTAATATCTTCTTTTTTTACGGCAAGGTATTTTTCTAATTCCGTATTAATCAGTGCTGGATTTCCGAAGTAGGCAAAATATTTTGCAATAGTTTCGGCTTTGTCCAAAACATTTTTCTTCTCCATAATAAATTGAGTCTCGGTGATATTTTTTGCTTTTTGTAATTCTTCGTCGGTAATACCATCGTTGGCTATTTTGTCAATTTCTTCGAGAATCAATTCTCGAACTTTTTTTAAACTTTTATCTGGATTCGAAACTGCATAAAATATAATTCCTCCGCTATACTCAAGGAACAAAGGGAACACGTTAGCTGTTACAGCGGCTTGCTCTTCATCTACGATTCGTCTATATAGTCGTGAACTCTCGCCGCTTGCAAGAATATCGGAAAGCAGACTCATTGCGTAATAGTCTGGGTCGCCAAGTTTAGGTCCTCGGAAGCCCATAAAAATTCCGGGTAGTTGTGCCTTTGCGTCATTGACTATTTCTTCTGTGGATTTAGTTAAAACTGGAACATTGAAGACATTCCGTTTGGGTAATTCACTGGGGGGATAAATATCGAAGTATTGCCGAACGAGTTTTTTAGTTTCCTTTACATCAATATCGCCAACAATTACTAATATTGCATTATTGGGCTTGTAGAAATTGTCGTAAAAGCCTTTGAAATCGTCAATTGTTGCTTTTTCAAGATGTTCGATATACCCAATAGTAGCCCAACCATAAGAACTGCCCCCGAAAAGCCTTTCTGACATTTTCATTAGCATTGTTCCATACGGCTGGTTATCGTAGCGCATTCTTAATTCTTCAATTACGACGCCTTTTTGGGTATTTACTCCAACTGAATCTACTTTCAATTTACGCATTCTTTGCGATTCAATCCATAGCGCAAGATTTAAGTAATTTGCTGGTAGTTTGAAATAATATACAGTTTCGTCGTAACTGGTATGTGCGTTTAAAGTTCCGCCGGCTTCTTGGACGTATTTATCGATTGAAGCACGTGGAATATCGCTTGTTGCTTCGAACATAAGGTGTTCAAAAAAGTGTGCATATCCGGTTCTGTTTGGCGACTCATCGCGGGAACCAACCTTATAATGAACAACCGTTGCAACAATCGGAGCCGTTCTGTCCACACAATAAATAATCTGCAAACCGTTTGGTAGAGAGTCTCGCTCGAATTTGATGGGATTAAATTTAGAGCGTGTTTCGAAAGGATTTACTACCGACATAGCAAAAATGAACAAAGTTGCGAAAAACAATGAATAATACCTTTTGGTTGTGTTGAACCGAAACATAACATAATTACCTTGAATTTTTTGAAAAACAATTAAGACGAAATTACAATAGAAAAAGTTTCACTTTTCGAATTTGATTTTGATTGAGACAATAGTCAAGTCGTCGTGTAATTCCTCGTTTTCAGCGAAATCGACAACTTCTTTTAATATAGCATTACAAATTTGTTCAGAATTTAGATGTAGGTTATTTTGGATTTTGCGTAGTAATCTATCTTCTCCAAACTCTTGTTTTTCTTTGTTGATTGCTTCTGTAACTCCGTCAGTATAAAGCACAATTACATCATCCACGGCAATCTCAGTAGTTCCAATTTCATAATTTATTGGACCTTTAAATAGCCCTAATATTAAACCACCTTTTGAAAGAAACTTTGTTCTGTTGTTTCGTGTTACAAAATGAATCGGTGGGTTATGACCAGCATTGATGTAGGAAAATTGCTTTTGTTTTAGGTCTAGTTCACCGATAAAAAATGTGATAAATTTATCGGATGTAGTATTGTTGAAGACAAGATTGTTTAATTTGTTGACCAAATCGTCGAGTCTTAATGTTGCTGCCGAAAGGACCTTCAAGGCTGCTTGAACATTAGCCATTAAAATTGCTGCTGGCATTCCTTTTCCTGAAACATCTGCAATAGCCACAAGCAAAGAATTCTCATTGAGTTTTATTATGTCGAAGTAGTCGCCCCCTACAATCTTGGCTGGCTTGGTAATCCCCCAGATGTCAACTCCATTTATGGCAGGTATTTCGTGGGGCAAAAGATTTTGTTGGATTTCTAAAGCAAGGTGTATTTCGTTTTCGATTTGTTTCTTTTTGATTTCTTCTTGAATCAATCGTGAGTTTTCCAAAGCAAGAATTACAGCATTTCCAAATGCTTTAGCGAATTGAAGGTTATCGGGTGAATAATCTTGATTGTCGAGCCGTTTTCCCAAAAGGAGAACACCTCGGATTTCCCCTTGAACCAACATCGGAGAAACAATTTGAATGTTATTCATTCGGCAAAAGTTTCCTAACCCCACTGATTTAAAAGCAATATCTTTACATTTTATGACATCCCTTATTTCGAACAATTCATCGAGCAAGTCAAAAGGTATTTTATGTTCAAACCGATTAATAACCTCTTCAAATATATTTTCGTTTTTGACGAAAACAGCAAAACGGTTTACTAAAAGTTGTCCCATAATTCTATACTTCAAATGGGATAATATTTGTTCTTTGGAAATAAGAGAACTGAAATCTCTACTTATCTCGAACAAAGTCGAAAGTAGTTGATTTTGCTTTTCCAAATCGAGCTTCGTTTGAACTAGTCTGTCGTAGTTTTCAGCAATTGAAAGTGCGTTGCTTGTTAATGTAGCAACGA
>CAZPSM010000012.1:27235-40317 GCA_964589125.1 uncultured Hyphomicrobiales bacterium
TATAATGGAATTCCCGAGAAGAAAGCGACTTCCTGATTAATCTTGATTCGAGAAATAATAAAGAATTAATGCTGTCTTGGTAGGATAACAAAATATAAATTGAATGCGAGGTCTTATCCCAAAAAATGTTCTCTTGAATTTTTTCAAGATTTTTGCTTTCGAAAAATGAAAATGGAATTGGTTCGGGCTTGCTTTTTCCTTTTATAATTAATGGAATAAAAGAATTAGTTTCGGGTGAAAAAAAGAATGCGCTTCCGCGTAGGAAAGCAATCTTACCCATGATACTCAAAAGGGCAGTGTTTAAGATGAAGTGTTTGTTATTGGCTCTGCTAAGTTTGTTACTTAAATCAACGAGAGAGTCTAAATTGATTGTAGAGTTGCGACTTTTCATTTATCTTGGGACAAGGATTTTCAATGTTTTTTCAAAGACAACTCTCGAAACGACCGAAGCATTTGTTGGATTAATGATGTACAGTATTGACAGATTGTTTTTATTTTCAATTGTTATGATTTCATCTTTTTTGTAGTTGTAAATAACACTTGTAAAATTCCCGAAGATAAATTTTTGGAATTGAGTCGGGTTTGTAACACTGAACCTTATCAACGCAGTTTTCGAAGAAATGTAGCCGAAATATTTATTTGCAATGGCAAGCCCGGTGGTTAATAAATTTGTTGCGGGGACACCACTCAAATTCAGCATCACTTCTTTTGTAAAAGCGAAGTCGGTTGTTGTTAGTGTTATTAGTTTGGCTGGTGATGGAGTTTCTTTGGTGTCGATTTTTCCTTTTCCCAAGCAAAGAACATACAACAGTGAACCATCGGGGTTTAAGTCGAAATCTTGTGGGTAATCTGGTAAATTGATTGTGGCAACCAAAGAATAATTCCGGGTATCAACGATACTTAATTTAGAGTCATAGAAATGTAAAGCGAAGACATAATAACCCGAAGCGATTAATTTAGTAGTTCGATAAGGCACTTTAACTTCCCTTGCTAAAACGAAGTTTGTTAAGTCCAGAACTTCGAGCAGTGAGTCGTTATCAAAAGAAATGAAAGAGGTTGTTGCGTTTGGGAAGCAAATACTCGATGGTTTGAGTTGTTGGGATGCGAAATCGAGTTGAGAAACGACTCGTAGTTCTTTGTCTGTAATTGTTATTTTGTAGTCATCGTGTTGAAGTATAAATAATGTTTCCCTAAATTCTGCAACTGCTGAAATATTTCCAAGACTTTGTTGGTTCCGAGTAAAAAAAACATCCTCGTCAAGTATTTTATTCGTTGGGGACTCGAAAAGTTGCAATTTATTTGGTTGGTCATCGGTTGTAATAAGGAAATATCTTGGAGAGGAATCTCCCTCCAAGATGTTTTCCTTGCCACAACTTAATAAAAGTATAATGATAGTAAAAAGCAAGTAGAAACGAATCTGCTTCATTTTTCGAAAGTAATTTGTTGAACTACTTTGTATATCAATTTGCTAAGGATTTTGTCTGTTTTTGCCGCTGTTGCGAGTATATCGTCAATGTTTATTGGCTGAAGATTGTCGGGTAACACTTCGTCGGTAACTACCGAAAAACCTAGAACCTCCATTCCCATTTGTTTAGCGACGATTGTTTCGGGGATTGTACTCATTCCAACAACGTCGGCGCCGATATTTCGAAGGTAACGTGCTTCTGCTCTTGTTTCTAACGTGGGACCCGGAATAGCTACATAAACCCCTTTGTAAACCTTTATTTTTTCATCGAAGGCTATTCTTTCCGTTAATGCAATTAAGCGTTGGGAATATGGCTCATGCATTCCGACGAAACGTGGACCAAAAATCTCTTTGTTATATCCTATTAGAGGATTAGTTCCTAAAAGGTTTATGTAATCGTCAATAATCATAATCCCTCCTTTAGGAATATATGGGTTTAGCGTTCCGCATGCATTTGAAACTATTAGAACTTTTGCTCCGAGCAACCGCATAACTCTAACAAGGAACGTTACATCTTGGATAGAATAGCCTTCGTAGAAATGAAAGCGTCCTTGCATCGCTACAATTCTTATTTCTCCTAATTTGCCAATGAGAAGTTTTCCGTGGTGAAAATCCACCGTAGAAACAGGACAATATGGTATTTCATCGTATGGGATTGATGTTTCTATCTCGATGTAATTTGCAAGTTCGTTTAAGCCGGTTCCAAGTATAATCGCGATTTCTGGTTTGGTCGAGTTTTTACCAAGAATATAGTCGCGTGCTTCGTAAATCCTTCTTGCTAGCTCATCAATGGTAATCTCCATAGTTTTTTATATTTGATTTACTAAATAATTTATTTGCTTTCCTCGGGATAAAGAACAAACTTGGCGAAATTATTGAATTTCAAGTATTTTTGGGCCATTTTATGTATGTCGTCGAGTGTAAGTTCTTCAATCATTTTTTTTGTTTGCTCAATCATATCGGCAGGGTCATTATAGTAATAGTAATTATACATTCTTTCGAGCCAATATTTGTTTTCTTTTAGATTTACCTCCAGTTCTCGGCGGAATGTTTCCTTGACTTTTATAAGATATTTATCATCCTGCTTCTTTTCTACTACATCTTTTACAATATCTAAGGCAGATTGGATTAGTTCATCTACTCTGTGGGGGTCGCATCCGAAATAAATGTTGAAAGAATAGTAATTGGTTGGTATGTTCCACGGATTTCCCCAAACTCCGACTCCATAGACCCCACTTTTGTCTTCGCGGAGAACCTCGCGTAATCGAATTCGCAAAAGATTTGTCATTGCTGTGTAAAGAAATCTTTCCCGAAATGACCAATCGAAAGGTCCAGAAAGTGACATATAAACATAACTTTTTTGCTCAATTCCTTTGCGGACTTCATTAGCCTGTTTTCCGGAAATGTAACGGATGCCAACATCTTTCCACCTTTCCGTTGCTTTTTCCGACGGAAGAGATGCAATGTATTTTGTAATGAAAGGTTTGATATCCTCAGGTGTAAAATTTCCGATAAATAAGAATACAAAATCGCTGGCATTGCTATATCTTTGTGTAAAAATATCGTAAGTTTTACTCATATCAATTGATTCTACCATTTCTTTTGTCCATGGCTTTCTGCGGAAATGGCGATTCCATTGGATATAGCTAATCGAATCCCAAAATATGTCTTCGGGGTCGTTCTGTGAATCGATAATATTGGAAAGTAATTGGGTTTTATATGAATTGAAGGCTTCTTTATCGACACGTGGGCTCGTAAAATAAAGATGAATCATTTCGAAAAGTGTCTGCATATCTTTGACCGATGAATTCCCTCGAAATCCTTCCGAATAATCACTTATGGAAGGACTTACGGAAACTATTTTATCGGCAAGATATTTTTCGAGTTGGTCTTGATTAAAACTACCCAAACCACTACGGCTAATTATACTTGTTGCAGCAAGGGACGTAACAAAATCCGAATCGGGGACTAAGGAATGGCCCCCCCAACTAAATGCTTGGAAAAGAATTTCGTCGTTTTTAAAATCGGTTGGCTTTAAAGCAACCTTGGCACCGTTGCTCAGTGTCCACTCATATATCCCAAGTTCTTTGATATATTTTTCCGAAACAATTGTTCCCTCTTTAACTTGTTTTGTAAAAAGAGGGCTTGTTGGAGCCTTGTCAACATATTTATCCAAGGCTTTATTTGAAAGGGTAGCAAATAGTTGTAGAATTTCCTCTTCTTTTGGAACAACTACGTCGCTTCGGTCGGGAAGGCTAATAGCAATAACAGTGTTTTCTTTTTTGATAAACTTGCCAGCGAGTTGATTGATTTCATCGAGTGTAATTTCCGGTAGCCATTTTTTGACGATTTCGAGCTCGTATTCAATGCCGGGTATTGGTTCATTTGTTAAGAAATTACGAACATATTCGAAAGCATATCTTCGCGATTCTGTTTTGTCTTTTTCTTGGAAGGCTTTCTCGTATTGACGCAATGTCTCTTTTTTGGCGCGTTCAAATTCTGTTGGGGTGAAACCATGCTGGAGAACACGGAAGCCCTCGGTGAGTAAGGTTTCGACACATAAGTTGATTCCATCGCCGCGTGCACCAGCAAACATAATGAAGGCTGAGTTCTTCCGTCCAAGCGGGGTTTTAGCAGCATACGAGAAGAATTTAAATGGTGGATTTTCTTTCCGAAGATACTCATTAAGTCTATATTGAAGCATAGTCGAAAACAAATCAGACTTTATGGATTCACGATAACTATAGAATGACCCTAAAGGCTCCATTTTGTCTTTGAAATAAATTTCTACTCTGGGGAAAGATAGTTCTTTGTCCTTCGCAATTGAGACGAAGACCTCTCTATGTGGCGGAATTTCGAATTCTTCGCGCTTCCGAGGATTTTCTTTTTTAGGTATATTGCCAAATCTTTCTTTAATAAGTTTTTCGACTTGGTTCATATCGAAATCGCCAACTGCGATGATTGCCATCAAATCGGGTCTATACCAGTCGTTGTAAAAACGTTTGATTACTTCGTAGGATGCATTGCGTAAAATGCCGGTATCTCCAATAACATCGTGCTCAGCATATTTTGAATTGTAGAATGTCTTTTTGTAGTGTTGGCGTTCGACACGCTCGTCGGCACCGCGACCGAGCCGCCATTCCTCGATTACAACGCCACGCTCTTTGTCAACTTCTTCATTGTCGTAAGTAACATTGTGTGCCCAATCTTCGAGGACTTGGAAGCCTTTCAAAAATTGTTCTTCGATGTCGGTAGGTATTTGCAACATATAGACGGTTTGGTCCCAACTTGTGTAAGCATTTAAGTCGGGACCAAATTTGACACCAATAGATTCAAGGAAGTTAACCAAATCTTGTTTGGGAAAATTCTTTGTTCCATTGAAAGCCATATGCTCACAAAAATGTGCTAACCCGTTCTGGTCGGGGTCTTCGCAAATAGCCCCTGCATTAACAGCGAGGAAAAGTTCTGCACGTTTTTCTGGTTTTTTGTTGTACTTTATGTAATATCTTATACCATTGGGAAGAGTGCCAACACGAATTGCAGGGTCAATTGGCATTCGTTCGTCGAGAGATTTGTACTGAATTTGAGGCTGAGAAAAAACTTGACCACTGAAAATTAAAACGAAACAAATAGCAGATAAAACTATCCGTAAGGGTTTCATAACTTATACCTGATTGTTTTTAAAAAAACTAAAATACAAAAAATAAACAAATTTAAGTAAGGAGGTGCAAAATACTGCACTACCAATATATCTTAAAGCAAGATAGCAAAATATTACTTTTACAATATCATATTATAAGATGCCCCTTGCTAATAAGTTAAGATATAAGTTGCAGATGATGCTACATTCCCAAGTTTAACCAGAATTAAATATAACCCCGGCGAAAGATTTTGTGTCTTCCATTTAACTTCTACCGTGTATTGATTTACGGGGGTTATTTCAAATGCTTCTCTTTCGGCTACTTTTTGTCCTAAAATGTCGTAGGCAATAATGTTCAATTCATTTATCTCGTATTTTGGTTCATAGTAAACCCTAAAGTTTATTGTGTTATTTGTTGGCGAAGGATTTGGATATGTTTTCGATACATAAAGATATTCGAATTCAACGAGGGGCTCCTCTGGAGTGCTGCTTACTGGTTCGCAAGGTTTGGGTATCAAAAACAAAAATGTTGGAGGTTTGTTTGGTATAAAGTTGTTTAGACTTGCAAATACTAAAAGTGAATCATCTTTTTCAGAAAATCTCGTTGATGTATTTACTGTTATTATCTCATCGCCAAATGTTAATGGGTTATACTTAATTGGAACTTCTATCTCCTCGTAGTCATTTATTTCATCTTTGTCGAGCGATATTGCAAGCAAGTGCTTAACCGGGGTCGAGGTTGTGTCGAAATCTTTTGGGAGTCCGAAAATGTAGTATTTATCACAATATCTAAAGATTTCTGAAAAATTTGGATGGTATTTGTCGAGCGATAGCTTATATTTTTTAAATCTGTGGTTTTGTAAATATAAAGCCATTATGGTGAACTCATAACTACTTTCGGTTATTTTGCTAAAGTGGATTAAGACTGTATCCTTAATCTGTAAGGGGGTAAGAACACTGCTATTCAGGGCTGGGAAAAAGAAAATTTTCTTCCAAGTGTTGAAAAAATCTGTGGATGAATAAACATCGAAACCAGTAAAAACAGTATCTAAGTACACCGGGGAAAGTCCATACAAAGTGTCCCCATATTGGAAAGCATAGGTTATCCACAAAGAGTCTTGGACTTGCTTTAAGGAATAAGGCTTTTCCGCCCATATAGTATCTGTATGTAAAACCCAATCTTCTTGCTTTAGACTCTCGTTAAGAATTGCGATTTCTGTTGATTTATGCTTCTTATAGGTATCTGAAGATAGTAGGATAACTTTTCCTTTGCTAAAGAGAACGGTAAAGGAGCCTCCCGATTTGATAGAAAAGTTGATTCTCTCGCTTACAACTGTGTTACCGCCGTCCAGAGTGTAATAAAAATTAGGCGGCGGAGATTTAATTACCATTTCTTTTCCCAGAAAGAATCCGCGAAGCGAGTCTATAAACATTTTTATTTGAGGGTAAGCATTGACTTTGCTAGGTAGGTAGTTCTTCTGCGGAAGCCAGGTAATTCCTCCGTCGTTTGTAAAATAGAACTTGCCGGTGTTGGTAATCAGTCGCACTTTACTTCTGCCGAATACAAAAATAGAACTCAATTGATTTAATTCGTTTAATAGAGACTTTAATACCCAGTTCTTACCTCCATCGGTTGAAATATAAATTAACTTACCATTTCCCACGGCAGCAAAAATTTCTTTTCCCCCAATGTTAAAGAGTTTTAAATCATTTATTCTAAGATTTGCAATGAATCGGTCGTTTACAGGGTTTTTTATGTTGGTAAGTGTTTTATTTTGTTTGTCAATTACGCCGAAGTAAAGGCTATCGAGACTATTGCTATAGGTTACCGAATCGGCATTCATTACCCGAAACGTCAATGGGTAAATTGCATAAATTTGGTCTTTTATAGCAAGATATGTAATCTGGCTGTCATTTTTTATTACGTTTGGTTTTTTAAATACTTTTTCAATTTTATTTTCATCAGTTCTATATTCATACAAAGTGTCGGAGGTGATTAGAAAGAGCCTATCCGAATCGTTAGAGAAAAGTTTTTCTCGAAGTGGCCAGGAATTACCCGGTAATATTTCGTTTAAGTCAATTTCTTTGAAAACATTTGTTTCTAAGTTGAAGGAAGCCAATTTCCAGTTTCTCGAATAATAGAAAAGTTTGTTCCCTGCTTTTGCAACGCTAATTGTAGTATTTTTATAAATCGTTGCTCGATAATATGATGAATCAAGGTCTATTTTATGTTCACGAACGAAATTTAAATTTTCGTCGTAGCGTTGGATTTTATCCTTAAACACGCAAATAAGTTGATTTTTGTGAGGGAAAATATCTGGGATTTCTTCGCTTGTTCGAAATTCGAACCAAGTTTTTCCATTGTCATTAGAATAAATTATCCCATTTTTAATTAATCCATAATAGGTTTGGCTTATGTTTACTACTTTAAGGATATTAAACGAGTCGTTTACAGCAACTTGCTCCCATTTTTCTCCTAAATCTGTTGAGCGAAGGATGATGCCATCGGTTCCGTAAGCGATTATGGAACTGCCGTTCGAGGCAACACCGTTGAAATTGGTTCCGATTCTCCTAATTTCGAACAAATCCGAAAGTGTTTTATTTGCCAAAAGATTGCAAACCACAAAGGCGAAAAAAGTTGATAAAAGAATTGATTTTTTAAACATAGTAACCTCCTAATATTTATTAATTGTAAAAGAAACGGGCTCCTCACAAGGGGGTATACCTTGTAAACCACACCACAGTTCTTCGCAGTCCTTACGTTGAATTTCTGCTTCGATCAAACTTTGGTAGTGCTCCCATTGAAAATAATAGATACAATAGTAACAATACCACTCTCCCCCGTAAAGAGGAAAATGAGGAAACTCAATCCGTTTCCAGTAAATTTTAATCGTATCTGTTCTTCTATCCCAGTAGCAACAAATATAAACTTTAAGAGTGCACGGGTAACCACCACACCAAACAGTCAAATTGAATACATGAAGTTCTTGCCCATCTGGGCAGGTTACTTCTTGTGCTTTTGTATTATACCCTGATAACAGTGCCAAAAAAAGCACTATTATTATGCTTTTAAACAATGTTCCAAATTTGTTCATTTTAACCTCCTATAAAATTAGTGAAACATAAGTTTTTTACAGAATTAGAAATTCAATCTATTCTTTACCGTTAGGAGGTCCGCGGCATCTTGAACAACGCCACTTTATCGAACGAAATAGAACTATCGAATTGAGTAGAAGTCTTGTTCTCTTCCCCCCCCGTAAGTCATTGAATTACAATAAGTTACATAGGAATAGGGAATACACACAAAAAATTGGCATTCTCTTTGGAATATGATATTAGGAACAATTATATTTTGTAAAAAACGAAACATTAATTTTTACAAAAACTCAAATAGCAATATACAAAAAATTTAAAAAATGCATAATGAAATAATTAACTTTTACAATTTTAATATATTACAAGCCTTTTTCTTACAATTTGCTCCCCGTTAGTCACTACAATGAAAAATAATCCTCTGCCAAATGGTCGCACATCGATAAGTATTTTCTCTCGCTTCGACATTTTATCCCAAGTCCATTCTCCAACAACATTCCCTAAGATGTTATAAATCCTCAACCTGTGCTGTCCCTCACTCTCTCCTTCAACTTCAATCTCTACTTCATCGCCGTTATCTTTCTTTCCCACTCTTACTGCCAGACCTAAAAAGCTTTCAATCTGGCTTAGCTCCGGCATACATATTCCAACAATCTGTATTCTACCGTTCCTCATCTCAACTTCCACATACTCTCCAAAATCGAAACTCTCTAACTCCACCGGCTCGTATCTTCTCCCACTCATCATAACATCACCGCATAGGGTCATTAATGTTCTCTCCTCGTTCTTACGCATTAATTCAATACCAGTTCCGCTCTTCCTTCTTATCATTCCTTCGACTACTCCATCGTCGCTTCGAAGTAACTTCGACGATACCAATACTGAGCCACTCCATCTGTACTCACTTTCTTCCTTCCCTTCTATCACCTTCTCATACACAGGAATACAATAATTCATCCAACCAAGTGCGGCAAGTGTATCCCAGGGACTCCAAACAACAACTTTACCTTTCCCAATGCCACTCAGCCCGATTCTATAGTCCACAACGCAGGGTGAATCAACTGAAACAACAACTTCGCCATTGTTTGAACCTAATTCCAATGCAGTAAATCTAACCTTGATGCTACTACCTCTACCAACACCAAAAACTTTCTCCTCTACATCGGAGGCATCGACTTCATAACTATTTCCAAAAACCTTGACTCTTCCTATCTTCACATCACTGTTTCCATCGTTTTTAATTGTTATATTCTTATCTTTTGATTCACCTATATAAACCCTACCAAAATCCACCTTCTCGTCTACCTTTAAAACTACAACCTCTTCTCGGATGAGTATACTTGCTGAATCTACACATCCATAATCATTCGAGGCAACTACTGTGTAGTGACCCGGAGAATAAATCATTCGCCGATTTCCACTTACACCGTCGTTCCAAACGTAACTATTACCATCACTTTCAACAACGAGTTCAAGGCTATCTCCATTGCTACATATCCAATCCCTATTGGCATTAATCCTTACATTCAACGGCTTGTTGAATTTGACCTCGAAGTCAACAGAATCCCAGCACCCAAGCTCGTTCCACACTTTTACCCAATAATTGCCTTCACCTCGAATGACCACCCTTTTCGTTGTATCTCCGGTTGACCACAACACAAAGTAATCACAACACATTGCACGTGGATAGTCAATCTCCAACTCGACGCTATCAGTATTGCAAACACTCACTGGCAACCCGCGCTTGAATCTTATCGCTGGCGAGGGCACAATCTCGACTTCAACACTATCGGTATATGTTGTATCGCCAACACTCGCATAACAATAATACCACCCACTGTGCTCAGGCTTTGCCCAAGGTATAACCACACTATCACCAGTTTCTTCAAACCCGTTCGGTCCGAACCAACGGAAAGAAGTAATCTTTCCTCTATCCTCGGGTATAGCTTTGAAAAATAAACTTGACGACTCACAGAACCTCCCGCCGCCAAGCAATTGGAATGGTAAAGTGGTAAAAGGATATAAATACTCGTAGTAAAATTTAAACGAAGAGAGATATATATGGTCATAGAACCTTGTGCCAAGACTAAAAGTAGTTCCATCAGGCGGCCTGTGGTACAGTGTATCGTAAAGTAAATGAGTAAAATGTAAGGTATCGGCTTTAAGAAATAGAAAAATATATTTAGCGGAATCTTTGGAATATTTTATCTCATACGAACGCAAAATATAATCGAAATAGGCAGGCACCCTATTAATTGGATGAATATCATTTCTATAAAGGCTTATTGGTTGTGAAAGGGAATCAAGAAATGACAATGTATAAAGGTAAATTTTTGAGTTGAAGTAAGGGAAATACATATAATCAAATATACTGCCATTAGAACCTATTCTATTGGGAATAAAATAATCTCCTAATTTATTGACATCTTTAACACCCAATCGAGAATAAAACTCCAAACTGGTTAGGTAGTTCGGTAGAAATTGTACGAAACTTTGCTTAATTGAATCAAGAGAAGAGTAACTGATATCAAGCATAAATTTGTCGAACAATAACTTCTTTCCATCAATTGAAAACCAAAAATTTTTCTTGTTGTAGTAGGGAAATATGTCGGTGCCCTTATGAATGTAACGAAAGTTAGGTATACTTCTCCATTTTAAGGAGACATATGAATCCGACAAAATAGTGCCCGGACTACGAGATTTAAAGAAACCGTTGGTTTTATCAAAACCTAAGAGGTAAATCAATACCTCGGCTTCATTATAATATAATAAAGCCAGTAAATCGCCCTTGGGTGAAACCGCCAGTCCCGAGAAATGAGCAAAAGGGTTTATCGATAAAGAGTCAACATAAGTCGGTACAGTATTAAACGAAAAATTCCCATCTTTGTTATCAATGAACTGAAATACTCTAATGAATTCCTTTTGGTATTTCCTCCCTGCACCAGATATAACGATTATCCACCAGTCCTTGCCATTTTTATTTCTTATAACTTCTATAGTAGGCCAATGAAACATAGATTCAAACGTGCCAATAAATGGCTGAGGCAGAATAAATGAATCGATAAACAATGTGTCGAAAAGGAGTTCCATCGAACAGGTTTCCTGGCTTTCTCCAAAAACTCTGAAACGAAAGTATCCTTTTAGATTTGTAGTATCGTATGAGTATGATGCCCAAAAATATTTTCGAAAATTGACTTCACTTCGAAACAAAATAGAACTCCAAGGAAGTAAAGTAGTATCAGTGTGAATCGGATGGAACTTACTGTCGAAAAAGAAATGATGATAAGTGAAGAAGATAGTATCAATTCTGGGCCGATTATGAACCTCGTAATTATTAATATTAATTAATTTTAGTTCACCTTTCCCATTGCAAATAGAGTAATTGCTATAAAAACCGTCGCGATAGTAATAGAGATAATATATATTATTTTTAAAAACACCATTAAGGAAATCGAGAACTTCAATACCTACAACACTATCAGTGTTCTTTAATATTATCTGGAAAGTATCTAACGAATTATTCGTAAGGTTGTATTTAAGAGAATTGAACTGCCGGAAGTAAGTTCCCAAGGTAGTATCAATAAAGATTAATTCGTGAAAGGGATAATAATATGCCTGTTTAAATGTAGAAAAAAGTTGATACGGACCGAAAAGCAATAAAAAGAAAATAAAAACTTTTAGAAATTTTATCGCTTTCATAATGTTCCTCCTTTTTTTAGTAGGGGGCTGTGCGCAGTCCGCACAGCCCACACGGTTTAATTAATATTTTAGAAACGTTCCGAGGAACGTTCGATTATTAGAGCTTACAACAATTAAGTAAAATCCGCGAGTATAATTTGTTATATCCACATTGAATTCAGAGTGATTACCCCCATTTATTGTACCACTATACACTTTTTCACCTAAAACATTAAAGATTGAAATTTGCAGATTTTCGGAGGTAAGCGGGTTCAACTTAATCAATAAATTATTCTGCACGACGTAAGCAATTATGCTTTCAGAAATGCTCCGAGATTCAATTGGCTTCGATTCCTCCGGTAGTGAAACTCTACCCCGTCTATCTTCCAGTCGACCTCCGGGCATTAGTTCATCACTCACCAAGTCGTCGCAAACATAGACACAGTTTGCCGAGCAATTCTGATTACCACTCGACAATAATTCCTTACTGGATAATTCCCTATAATACCCGGTACCTCTCACTTGATAGTGGATGTAGCAGCATTCATTGACATCTAAGCATGGAACAATTCTTTGCGGACAATAACCATCTATATTGTCCCAGCACGAATATGATAAAAGAAACATATCAAATGGGCCCGTTCCTGGCGGCGGGTCTTCTTTCAAAATTCTTCTTACCGCCCTGGCCAAGATAGATTGGGTGGATATATTGTTTGTACACGCCATCTGAACAAACTTCACACGGAAAAGAGTGTTATTATTGCAAATTTTTTTCTCATAAAAAGCAACAAAAGGACAATCTTGTGGAGGTATCATAGTCCCAAAAACATGGTGCGAGGCGGGGTCGAAATTCCAAGCAACGTCGGGACAAGGGTCCTGGTCAAGGCAACCACTGGGCCAGGCAGGATAGTTCAAAACTCCATCCGATAGGTTAAGAATATTGCAAAGGTTTGGACAGTTGTAAACTACACTACATACCTCGTTTTGGGTGGCGACACTTGCTATTTCTGTTCTTTTAGTTTCAGGATTAAAACTTACGACCCAGGTTTTATGACAGCAAGCATTATCTTGGCATCCCTGGAGTTCGTCGCCAACCCATCGGTAGCAAGCAGGAGAAACAATATCAATTTCAAAAATATTTAGGGGGATTTCAAATAAGTCTTTGGCGATTAATAAAATAAAAGAATAAACCTCTGTAAATATTTC
>CAZPSM010000013.1:0-6359 GCA_964589125.1 uncultured Hyphomicrobiales bacterium
ATTGTTCTTGAACGTCGTTCCCTTCGCACTTTGTATCGCAACACCAGAGACAAAAGAGTTGGAAACAACACCTGAAGCTGGGCTAATCACAACAGTATTATTAGCCAGTTTGTCATTACGAGAGTAATACCCAACAATCTTTGGAGTTGTAATATAATTCATAAAATTAGCGTTGGGTTTTCGAGTTGTAAAGAGATGAATACCAATGCGATAAGCATCTCCATTGCCGACACTTAACCCCCAAACTATATTATTGGTAAGTTCAGTCTTTTCCTCGATGTCGGGGTATCGGACTTCTCCCAAATATGGATGCGGTAACACGTTCGCTTCTTGTTCAACCTTGATGCCGACAGAGCCAACATTAGAGGCGACGCCACTAATTTCATTACCGCGAATCGAAATACCAATGTTGTGGTATCCCTTATAACTGGATGAACCATCGCCACCGAGGGCTATACCATAGGCAGCAATTGAACCACCATTAACGTTATAAATACGGTTACCTACAATCTGGGAGTTTTGCTCGTAACCGAGATAAATGCCAGCTCTTTTTGCATTATAAATAACATTATTAGCATAAGTATTGTTCGAATTGTAATACTTGATATAGTTGTTGTCTCGCCAAAGTTGCCCATAACCAAGAGAAACAATCCCATATCCAAACCCATAGATTTCGTTTCCTTCAAATACGTTGTTTGTATTTGGAAGTGTGTCGATTGCCATCAACGAGTATTGTTCTTTTTCGATTGGGTCATAGGGCAAATAAGAACGAGAGACAATTCCAGCAGAGTAACTTAACACATTCGCTCCTTGAACCAATGTGTCGGGTTGGTAAGTAAAGCCATAGACCGGGCTATACGCAGTCATTGGCAACCAAACTTTATCGCTAATGCTCGAAGTCGCATTTTCAATTATACAATTCTTAATTTGAATATGATGTGAACCGGGACCGAGAAAGATGGCTTGACCACCTTTGGAATAGCTAACCAATCTAAATTTAATTGACTTTTGGGAACCGCCATCAAAGGTGATATATCCCGGTGAGTTGACATATTTTCGAGCAAGTGAACCTTTCGTTTGGAATTCTGTAAAGACCGCATAAGGGTTAGTAGGTTTCGTTGATTGGCCAAACGCAATACCTTTGCCACTATTAGTTACAAGATTAATAGTGATACTTCCCTTACTCAACGACCTTTGTGTAGATGGTTTCCAAGTAATTGTATTCGTAGTGTTTAAATCCGGATTAAATCCAAGATTCAAAATGTATGAACGGAAATCCCATGCTGGGGCATTGAAGTTCGAGTTGGTTACTGTGTACTGTGCATCAATCAATTCAAATGTAACATTGCCACTTAAACCTCGCAGGTAAAGTGCGTTCATTGCTGAATCAATTGTTGGGAAATCTCCACCTGTCCCAACTCGATAAGTTCCAGCCAAACCACCGAGAACCGAGAAATATGACCAAGCAGTATCATCATTTCGCAAGGGGTCTTCGGGATGTATAGAAATCAGTTTTGCCATATAATTGCCCGTTTCGCGCGGAATAAAGACATCGAACTGCTCTTGCTTTGTATTATAAGTCCCTGATTGAATATCCTGAATCGTAATCTGGCTATAATAAACCGAATTATTAGTATCGGGAAGTTTGTAGATAATAAGCCTTGCAGGAAAGTCGGATGCAACACTTACACCTTCGTTCTTGAATTCACCAACGGGAATGATAGGTCGATTGCCGATGAGTTGCTCGTTATTGGCAGGTTTGACAACTCGATTTGCCTTAACCTGGAATTCATAGGCAATCTCGAAAACATAGGCCGATTCATCGGAGCGCGGGAAGTGGTCATTATAATCTTCTTGGTCAATTGCACTAGCAAGGTCGCAATCTACATAGAATCTGTATTTTCCAATATTAGTTGTTTGAAATGTTGGGAACTCAATATCAACCTTTTGGCCGGGTTGCAATGGTGAATAGCGTGGGTCGTTGTTTGCATCGAAGTGGAATTCACGATTATATATTGTGTCTCCACTTTCGTTTACTATTCTTGCAGTTGCAAAAAACTCGGAAACTGTGTTTAACCCAGTATTCTGTACGGTTGCAATAACCCTAATTGTTTGACCGCGCAAGTATTTGAAAAATCTCGGGGCTGCATTCGATTTAGGCGAAACAACAGCAGGAATGGAAATATCGTTGTCCCAAGCAACAGTAAAGGCTACCGTAGCATCGGCCGGGGGCGCTGTCCCGCCAACGTTCACCTGCAAACGGTATTCACCACCACGATTTGCACGGAACCCAGCATTAGCGGTAGCAAAAGTTCCACGAGCTCGTTGAATCAAATACTGGCGATAACCACTCATATTAATATCAATAGAGCCCGAAGATGGGTCCAAACCTTCGTAAACTACATTTGTCGATGGCTTCGGACCAGTGATTCGATAACGCAGTATTGCACCACTTGGTTGAGCACTACCCATAGTAACACTTGGACGTGGATGATTTGCATCACTTCCATCGTAGGTTTCGTTTGCTCGCAAAATATCGCCATTGGCAGGAAATGTGGCTTCTATATCAGGTTGGAAATCCAAAATGTAGTCTTCCGCCTCGCCATATCCATAATTGTAATAATAGTAAGGAGGATAATCCCATAAGTAATAAAGAGCACAGGGGTTACTTCCTCCGTAATGGCCCCACATATTGTGAAATACACGGATACGTGTTTTGCCGACGGTCTGAGTATTTGGAACATTAATGTTGAATGGACCATAGGTTCCTGTGCATGCTGCCTCGTTCCAATTGGCAAGTTGGAGGGTTTGAACACCGAGGTATTCGCCCGGTTGACGGAAATCCCCGCTCATATTCCAATCGATATAAGCCAATCCATAGCAGTAGTTATTATACCCATACTGCCGTATATATTGGCAATACCAGGAATATGGCATATAGAAAGAGAAATAGAGTTGGTAACTTTTGCCAAGTTTCAATTTTGCTTCGATGCTCCGAAATTCGAAACACTCATCATCACCGCTGCTGTTATCCAATACGACTCTGCCAGTTGCCGTTTCAATTATCTTAACGTTAGTGATGTAGCCGTAATACAAACTGCCATAGCAATAGTAGTAAACATACGAATAGCCCGAGGGATTGGGAGGCCAGACCTCGCAATAGCCGCCCGGTTGGGAAGCAAGTTTCCCCGAAGGAACGAATGCGAGTAGGAAAGCAAGAACAAGGCTTCCTACGTAAAGCGATAGTTTAAAAGAGGACTTCATTGGAAAAACTCCTTAAAAGTGAAACATACATATATGAAAAACAATTTTTGTTCGATACATTTTGTCATTCTGAACGGATTCCGGTCCGCTCCACGGAACGGAAGAAGTGAAGAATCTAAAAGTCCCGTTTTCCGAAAAGCAACGGGACGAAGAATCTAATGCCCTCGTCCATTTGAGATTCTTCGCTTCGCTCAGAATGACAGGCGAAAATCTCATCGTATTTTCCAAAAAATTCATCTTCTAATTCAAAAATTTCATTCTAACCCAAAGCAAATTTAAATGGATTTATTCAGAATTTTTAAAATAAGAGTGTAAACTTTCTTTCACTTTGGCAAAAATTTTTAACTTTTTGGCAAAAAAGTGTCAGATTTTTTACACACTGTCAACTATTACACACACAATACTTGGTTTAAATTTTTTGTAATTTTGAAGTTATGGTTGTAATACATTATTTGTTATATGCCTAATATGGCGATTAACATAATGAAAATTGGTGGAGCGGTTTTGAAAAGCGAAGAGGGCTTCCGCTCTTTGCTCAATATTATTAAGAACTATTGTAAAACTCCAAACGTTGTGGTTTTTTCGGCTTTTTCGAACTTAAGTAGAACCTTGAAAGAGTCGGCTTTGAGTATCTCGAAAGGTGATGAAACTGAATCCAAAGCAAAAATTGAGCAAGCCAGCAATTTTGTTTTTGACTTAATCGAAAAAATCATCGATAACCAAAATATATCCGCCGAAACGAACGCAAGAATCGAGAAACTTTTCGAGGAGATTGGGAGAATCTTTTATGGTGTTTCGATTACGAAAGAATTAAGTTCAAGAACACTCGATAGAATACTATCGTTCGGAGAACAAATTTCGACAGATGTTTTGCAAAGTTATCTTAAATCGCAATCGATTAATGCAAAATTTATTGGAGCAGAACAAATAATAATTACCGATGACGATTTCGGAGCAGCACAACCGCTAATCGAACCAACCACAGAAGCAGTAAAGCAAAACCTTCTGCCCCTTTTCGAAGAAACAGATATTGTTTTTACACAGGGGTTTATCGGCACAAGCAGAAATGGATATCCAACAACAATGGGATTCGAAAGTTCGAATCTAACTGCATTGATTTTAGCCCATATTTTGGAATCCGAAGAGGTAATCTTTTGGACAGACGTCGAAGGAATAAGAACATCGGACCCAAAAATTGTTAATAACACAAAATTAATAGAAGAAATTTCATTCGAAACAGCAGAACGCTTATCACTTAACGGATTAAAGTTGATTTGTCCATCGATGCTCGATTTCTTCAAACTACATCCGGAAACAAATTATGTGTATCGTTCCGCATTCAATCCACAGAACGGCTTCACCCTAATTGTCCCTAAAACAAACACTATTGCTCCTATTGTTTTGATTTCTGAAAGATTCAACTTATGCCGAACAAGAAAGTCGAGTCATTCAACCGATAAATCTATTAGTATTCGACATGATAAAATCTTTTATGCTTCGCTGGATTCGATTATACGCTTAGTTGAATTCCCCAAGCAATCGAATATTTCCGATGACGCAGCACGAACCGAAGAGGTTGCTCTCATTACATTGTTTAATGTGCCTATTGAAAAGATATTTGAAGCATTAAGCGAATTGAAGTCAAAAGTAATTTTTACGGCAGTAGATAATTCGCTCAACATCGCCCAATCAATTATCAAATGGGAATATGTGAAATATGTAGCGAACTCATTGCATTCAAAACTAATTGCCAACTCAATTTTAAATAAAGTTTGAAAAATTACGTTAAATTAAATTTTTAAAAAACATTTGTTAGAATATGCAAATTGAATTTCCAAATGGCGAGCTCCGTGAATTTCCCGAAGGGATAACTGCGTATGAAATTGCAAAGTCAATTTCGGAGCGTTTGGCAAGCGAAGCAGTAGGAGCATTTTTCAACGGAGAGAAAATCGACCTTTCTAAAAAGATTACTTCCAATGGAAGCATCCGATTTGTTACTTTCGACGACCCCGAAGGAAAAGAAATCTATTGGCATTCATCGGCACATTTAATGGCAGAGGCAATATTGGAATTATATCCAGGCACTAAATTTGGGGTTGGTCCAGCAATTGAATGGGGCTTCTACTACGATGTTGCTTTACCAGATGGACAAAAAATTGTTGCCGAAGATTTGCCACGAATTGAAGAGAAGATGCTCGAATTGGCAAAAAGAAAGTCGGATTACGAAAGAATCGAAATCTCTTGGTCCGATGCCGTTGAACATTTCAAGAAAGTTGGCGACGAGTATAAACTTGAATTACTCGAAGGCTTGAAGGATGAGAGAATTACTTTCTATAAACAAGGAAACTTCATAGATTTATGTCGCGGGACACACATCCCAAATACTTCGTTAATCAAATATGTGAAACTTTTGAGTGTTGCTGGTGCTTACTGGCGCGGGGACAGTTCTCGAAATATGATGACACGCATCTATGGAATTACTTTCCCTAAGAAATCGATGATGGATGAATATCTTCGAATGCTCGAAGAAGCAAAGAAGCGAGACCACAGAAAACTCGGGAAGGAACTGGAATTATTTCTTATCACTCCGGCGGTCGGTGGGGGGCTGCCAATCTGGTTACCCAAAGGAGCTGTGATGCGGCGAATCATAGAAGATTTCACTCGAAAAGAACAAATTCGACGCGGCTACGTCGAAGTTATTACACCACATATAGGAAATCTCGAACTTTATAAAACCTCTGGGCATTACCCGTATTACAAAGATTCACAATATCCACCTATGAAAGTGGAGGACGAAGAATACATCCTAAAACCAATGAATTGCCCACATCATCACCAAATTTACTTAAGCAAGCCAAGGAGTTATAAAGATTTACCCCTTCGGCTATTTGAATTTGGAACAGTTTACCGTTACGAACAATCGGGTGAATTAACTGGCTTAACCCGAGTGCGTGGATTTACTCAAGACGATGCTCATATCTATTGCACGGTAGAACAACTTAAAGATGAAATAAAGGGTGTTATCGACTTAATGAAATATCTTTTTGGGATTTTCAAACTGGAGTTTACCTCGCGCCTTTCGTTTCGCGATGAAG
>CAZPSM010000013.1:6369-7704 GCA_964589125.1 uncultured Hyphomicrobiales bacterium
CAACAAAAGACGGCGGGGATTTAGAGCTGTGGGATCGCGCACAGAAAGAAATCAAAGAAGTTGCCGACGAAATTGGGCTCGAATACAACATAGCCTATGGCGAGGCAGCTTTCTACGGCCCCAAAATAGATTTTATCTTAAAAGATGCTATTGGAAGGAAATGGCAACTTGGAACTGTTCAAGTTGACTATGTTATGCCCGAACGATTTCAATTGGAATACATAGGAAGCGATAACCTACCACACAGACCAGTAATTATTCATCGTGCACCTGCTGGTTCATTGGAACGATTCTTTTCCATTCTAATCGAGCATTTCGCTGGTAACTTTCCTTTCTGGATTGCTCCAATTCAGGTTTCAATTCTTCCTATTGGAGAAACTCACCACTCTTTTGCAAAAGAAATTAATAGCAAACTCGAAATAAGAGGATTTAGAACCAATCTTGATTTACGTAACGAAAGAATAAACCGCAAGATTGCAGAAAGTGAAGCCCAAAAAATACCTTATTCTTTGATTATTGGAAACAAAGAAATTGAAACACAAACTATCTCTGTTCGAAAACACACCGTTGGCGATATTGGCTCGAAATCTATCGACGAAGTAATTCAATTGTTCCAAAGATTGAACACTCCGGGCATTATCGAATGAAAACCGGCAAGAAAACCATCGTCTTTCTTATTGAATACGATGGAACTAATTACTCTGGATGGCAGAGCCAAAAAAACTCTGTTTCCATCCAAGCAACAATTGAAAGGGCTTTGAAAGAAATAACCGGAATAGAACTTCACGTCGTTGGAGCGGGGCGAACAGATGCCGGTGTTCACGCCCGAGGGCAAGTTGCACACTGCCGAATCGACGAACGTTTCCCTATCCCAGAACACAAAATAATATCGGCTGTTAATTCCGTTCTTCCACCCGACATTCGAATTCTTGATACAAAAATTACAGAGCAAGAGTTTCATGCAACAAAAGACGCTATTGCTCGCCAATACTCATATTATATCCATACGCGGGAATCTGTTTTTTTACGAAACTATTCGTTGTGGGTACCATTCGAAATCGATGAAATCCGACTTTTTGAAAGTGCAAAAGTATTTCTTGGAGAACACAACTTTTCTGCTTTCGAAAAAAAAAATCCTTCGACCAAAAACTACATTTGTCGAGTTGAAATCAGTAATTGGCAAAAGATTTCAGAATTTCAATACAAATATACTATTAAAGCCAACCGATTTGTATATGGGTTAATACGAAGTCTTGTTGGTGTAATGCTGGATGTCGCGCGCAATCGTCGAACAGTCGAAGAAATCGAAAAAGCACTAAAAGAGGGTGTAAAAAA
>CAZPSM010000013.1:7753-17744 GCA_964589125.1 uncultured Hyphomicrobiales bacterium
ATACTTCGAAAAAGTATTTTATCCGGAAAAAATAAATTTTTTTTAAAATTTTGTTTTTAAAATTTTATTGTTAATTTAGTGTGAGCAGAATTTCACATGTGAAAAAAAGTTGACAAAAATAGAGGGGAGGCTATGCTTTCAATACTCACTGGTATAGTTATAGGAGTGATTTTGGCTTTGCCGCCGGGCCCAGCGGCAGTAACAGCAATTAAACTTGGGTTAAGCAACAGTTCTCGTCACGGAATGCTTTCTGGAATAGGAACTGCAATAATGGATTTCATTTACTGTATAATTGCAGTGTTTGCAGTTTCGGCTGTGGTTAATTGGGCGACTGATTTTTCCAATAACCATCCATTTATTTCGCTAATGGTCCAGATAGTCATTGTCATTTCCGTCATTCTCTACGGTTTTTCTCATCTTAGAACAGGAAAAGTAGGATTTAACACAGCTTCCCAACAAAGGTCTCGATTTTCCCTCGAAAAACTTTCGGAAAAGGGTCCATTCTTTATTGGCGTTGCTATTGCTCTTGCTAACATAGCCAATCCTACATTCCTTCCTTCGCTTGGTTATGTTGCTCTTCATATTCAAAAACTCGGCTTAGTTGAAGTTAGTGCAATCAATAATATATTGTTTTCGCTCGGTTTTGGACTTGGTAATCTATTGTGGCTGAGTTTCTTAGTAAAAAGCTTCGTCGTTTTTAAAGAAAAAATGTCGGAAGATTTCATTTCAAAAATCCACAAATTTGCGGGTGTAACCTTAATCGGCTTCGGAACTTTTCTCGGCTATCGAGTGCTTGAAATTACAAAATGGTCCGAGATGCTTCGGTTTGTATTTGCATTCTAATCATTTCCATTCGGTTTTTTGGTCTCGGAATTAAATTCTGGAGGGGTTTATTATCTATTGCTCCGACGGTAGTCATAAAACTCTAAAGGGGTAAATACGAAACAACACGTATTTACCCCTAATTATTAAACAATTTCAACCAGAAAAGATTGTATCTTTATCCAAACGATGACTTCGATAAATCACTAATACTCGAAGTTCTTCGCTTTCTATTCTTAAAGTAATTGTAAACTATAAAAGCAATCGCTCCAATAATTATCCACGTCATAAAGAACTTGCCCCAATCGAAAGTTGGAGGATAATAGGATATTGTTCCATCGGGATTAACAACACGAACCGGTTGGGAATAATAAAAGGCTGGATGAAAAGGCATATACCACAGCCAAGAGGTATGGCCCATTAAATAACCCATCATTAATCCACTTGCATAATCACCGTAATGATTCACAACAGCATTCTTCGGTAATCCAGACATTTGTTGTGAAGTAATTTGCTTTCTTGGAACACCATATTTTCGTTGAATGTCGGCACGATTGAAAGCCGATGGAGCAGTTCTACCAAAACTCGACCGCGGCGCTGTTTGTGTGCTTCGTGGCGTAGTCGAAAACCGAGGGGATGTTGAACGAGAGCCACCAAAGGATTTACTTCCACCGAAACTTCGACTACTAAAACTACGAGAACCACCGAAACTACCACGCCCGCCTTTCGCAAACAATTCTGCCAAAGGAAACAACGACAAAACCAAAGCAAATGATAGAATAACAATTAATATCTTTTTAGGTCTTTTCATTAAAATATCCCTTCTGTTACAATACTTCCATCTTCATATCGAAAAGTAAAATTAGCAACGAAACTTGAACTTTCGTTGACTTTACCGGATTTAAAGAGCGAAGCAATCTTACTTTTATTTTGAGTGGGCGATTTTATATGAATAAACAATTCAACCAACCCATCGAGAAAATTAGAATTGTAATAAACACTGGTATTTTCGATGTCACCGTCGCTTTCAATTTCAACAAGTTGAAGATTCGAAGCTTCCTCTTCTGTGAAAGAAGGCTCGCGGAATTGAACATTATCGAGATAGTCCGAAAAAGGATTTTTTATGTATTCGTTGCCATCGGAACCTAAATAAACAATGACAGAATCGAATGTTCCATCTTCATTGAGGTTCAGGAAAAGTTCCCTTAAGCCACCAAGTTGCTGGCCATTATAGTAAACAGCGGTCTTTTCAATGGTTCCGTTACTTTCGATACCAAGAGTAGGCATAAATTTTTATCTAAGTTATATATCAAAAAAACTAAAATACTCAATTTGTTAAAAATTATCGTAATGATGGTAAAACATTTCCCAGCGATGGAACCAATTACGTTCACAATACTTTTTTTTTTTTTTTTCACTACTCGAAAGAAGAATCGCTATCAAAACTATCACCGAATAAGCAATGATTTTCTTTGGCTTTAAAATTAATATTCCTATGAAAACAAATAGAAGGGGAAAAAGTTTAAAGTTCAAGTCAAACGGATAAGTATAATTTGGAACAAAGTCGAGCAAAAAGAAGATTCCGAGAGAAATAAAAAAACTGCTCCAAAAAATAGCCGATTTGCTCATTGCCCGGTCTCCATATTATCTGCCTTCCTGCTCGAATAAATCAAGATTAACAATCCGATAAGAATTAAAATTATAGGGAAATAAAGGCGACTTGTAAACCAAACGAACACGTTATCGAATGTAATAAAAATGCCGAGAACAATTAACACCATGGCAAACATTTCTCTCGACCTCTTGGATTTTACTCGCTCTTTTCTTGTCTTTTCTTCTTCGGCACTACCCATAGTAACTTCAGAAGAAACATCGGACTTCACCGGCTCTGGAGGAACTGCAATCCATAGAACAAGATACAATATAAAACTTAAACCCCAAACCAAGGCAGAAGCAACAAAAATTATTCTAACAATGACAACATCGATATTGAAATAATCCGCAAGGCCTCCACAAACTCCTCCAAAAACTTTGTCGGTTCTGCTTCGGTAAAGCCGTTTCTCCATAAATACACTCCAATAATTTTTAACTCATTAGTAACTACGAAATTATTTCAAACTTGTTACAAATATAGTAAATATTTAGCAATTATTATGCTGTTTTTCCGTTATTCTTTTTTAAATTATTCAGTAAATCTGTTGAATGATAAATACCCCAAAATCACTACGATTACAAATTGCTCTACTTGGAAGAACAAACGTAGGAAAGTCGAGCTTTCTAAATCTTATTGCTAACCAAGAAGTTTCTATTGTTTCCCCTGTTGTCGGCACCACAACCAATATAGTTGAAAAACCAACGGAACTATTACCAATTGGACCGGTAACCTTTCTCGGCACAGGTGTTTTGGAATGTGTACTTTCGCCTTTCCTAGATATATTGAACGAATATCGTCGCATTTTAGATTCACATAAAAAGGTTGTAAATTTGTAATGTTATGTTGAAAAGAAAAGAAAAAAAGAATTTAAATTATTTAGAAATGACGCCTATAAGAAAATATAACCATATAGAAAAAGAGAATGGACTGATTGATGTTCTTGTGCCGCGTTTTACCAGTCGCTTTGCGGTGAAATACATCCTACCAAGAATGAAAAACCCATATTTTAAAGCAAATTTGGATGAATATGGGAGTTACCTTTGGCTGTCAATTGATAATAAAAGAAAGGTATATGAAATTATTAAGCTAATGGAAGAAAAGTTTGGCGAAACCCTTCAGCCAATAACCGAAAGAGCACTTCTTTTTTTTACGCAACTATATAATGCTGGTTTTATTAACTTTTATGAACTAAATAGGAGATAATATGGGAAAAATCCTTGGAAACCTTGAACCCCAAATTGTTTGGGATATTTTCGAAGAAATCACTCAAATTCCTCGACCATCGAAGAAAGAAGACAAGATTGTTGCATTCGCAATCGACTTTGCTAAAAAGCATAATCTTGAATTCAAGCAAGACAAACTAGGAAATGTAGTTATCAAAAAGCCCTCGACCCCGGGAATGGAAAATCGCAAAACGGTTGTTATCCAAGGACACTTGGATATGGTGTGTGAAAAAAATGCTGATGTTGAACACGACTTTTTGAATGACCCAATTCAACCTTATATTGACGGCGACTGGGTTAAAGCAAAAGGAACAACGCTTGGTGCCGATAATGGAATTGGGGTAGCGATGGGGCTTGCACTACTTGCTTCGAACAACGTTGCACACCCAAATCTCGAAGTTCTGTTAACACTTGACGAAGAAACTGGACTAACCGGAGCGCAACAACTCGGAACTGATTTGTTAGATGCTCAAATCCTGATAAATCTTGACTCCGAGGAAGATGGAACTTTTATTATTGGATGTGCAGGCGGAACCAACACATCGGGGACATTCTTCTACGATGCCCAACCCGTTCCTCCCAATTCAATTGCTTATAAGATTGCATTAACAGGATTATCGGGAGGTCATTCGGGACTCGAAATTCATGACGGCCGTGGAAACGCAATCAAGTTGTTAAACCGATTTTTGTGGAATCTTGGTAACCATATACAGTTCAATCTTGCAAGTTTCGACGGAGGCAATGCACACAATGCTATTCCACGCGAAGCTTTTGCAACAATTACATTCAATTCGGGCGATGAAGTTCGCTTTCATAAATTTAGTGAAAATTATCGCCAAACAATTACAAAAGAGTGGAAAAGCAAAGAACCCAACATTTCTTTAACCTACGAAACAACCGAACTCCCAGAAAGAGTCCTCAATTTAGAAACACAAAAAAATCTGTTAAATGCGATTTACTCACTTCCCCACGGGGTAATTCGCTTCAGCCCCGATGTAAAAGGATTAGTTCAAACATCCACCAATCTTGCTGTTATTTCCACAAAGCAACATTCAATTTACGTTTTGACCAGTCAGCGTAGTTCGGTAGAATCCGAAAAATTCGACATTGCAAATAATGTTAGGGTTGTCTTCGAAATGGCAGGTTCGTTACCGGAACATGGTTCTGGTTATCCAAGTTGGCAGCCGAACATTAATTCTCCTATACTCGATGTTGCTAAAAATACATACAAAGAAATGTTTGGTAACGAACCAAAAATCGAAATTATCCACGCCGGGTTAGAATGTGGTTTAATCGGTGAAAAGTATCCCGGAATGGATATGATTTCGTTTGGACCCACTTTAAAAGATGTCCATTCCCCGGCAGAAAGAGTACAGATTTCAACCGTTAAAAAATGCTGGAACTTCTTACTTGAAGTACTAAAAAATACACCCAGCAAATATTAGAAACTATCAGTCTTTCAAGTCCTTAAAAACCCCTTCCTTTAACTAAGAAGGGGTTTTTTCCAGACCAGCAATACTATTAACATAATCAATCCGAATATTGAATTAATAGCTTGTTTCTCAAAATTCGGAAATATAAAATTTCGCTATAATCATTCCTTAAAATTAAAGTCGATATTAAAAATAATATTTAGATATTTTTCAGGGTTTAAATTTCCTAAAAAATTTTTTAGATATAATAAATTAATAAATACATCGTCGAATATTTTTTATTTAAACAAGAAATGGAACGAAGAAACTTTATTGTAAGCATTGGAACAATAAGTTTATTAGCAAAAACAAGCTCGTTAGGAAATATATTTAATTTAGATATGTCAAATATACAAAAGGGTAAAAAAATGCCGAAATTCGAACTTCCCCCACTTCCATATCCTTATGATGCACTTGAGCCATATATCGACAAATGGACAATGGAGTTGCATCATACCAAACATCATCAAGCGTATGTGAACAATTTAAACAAGGCAATTGAAGGGACTGAACTCGAAGGAAAAAGCCTCGAAGAATTGCTATCGATTGCCTCGCACGTTCCACCAGCAGTTCGAAACAACGGTGGCGGGCACTGGAATCATAGTATCTTTTGGAAATTGATGAAACCGAATGGAGGTGGTCTCCCAACAGGTTCGCTTTCCGAGGCAATTTCGAGCACATTTGGTTCATTCGAAAACTTCAAGAAGAGCTTTTCCGACGCCGCTATGGGTAGATTCGGGTCCGGTTGGGCTTGGCTTATTATTCAAAACGGTAAATTAGTTATAACATCGACACCTAACCAAGATAATCCTTTAATGGATGTTGCTGATGTTCGAGGAATACCAATTTTGGGATTAGACGTTTGGGAACATGCTTATTATTTAAAGTACCAAAACCGGCGAAACGAGTATATCGAAAACTGGTGGAATGTTGTAAATTGGAATGAGGTTGCTAAACTATTTGCCGAAGCAACAAAGTAATCTATACATTGATATTTTTACAAAAGATACGAGGTTCCTCCTTTCTCAATTGGGTGGAACCTCTTTGTTGTCCAATTAAAAATATTATAAAATCAGAAATAATGATAACCCTTCATAAATGCTTCCTGGTTTAACGGTATCAGTTTGTGGTAGCGTTCGGGAAGCACTTCCTTCAATCCTTTCCATATCGAGTCAATAGAAACTACGTTGGTTACTTTCAAAAAAGCACCAAGCATAATCATATTCAATACTTTGGTATTTTTCAACTCAACTGCGAGCTGGCTACCGGGAATTGAATAGATATTAATACCGTTACGGCTTGGATGGCGAATTGTGTTTGTCGAGTCGTATATTAAATTTCCTCCAGGTTTAACTGCACTTTCGAATTTATCGATTGACGGCTGATTGAGAGCAACAACGGTATCGAACTTTGAAATTATTGGCGAGCTAATCATTTCGTCCGATACAATGGTGATACAATTTGCGGTACCACCTCGCATTTCTGGGCCATAGGAAGGCATCCAAGTTACCTCCTTGTTTTCGGAAATCGCCGCATATCCAAGAATCATCCCCATTGTTAAAACACCTTGGCCCCCGAAACCCGAAAAAATTGCTTCGTGTGTCATTTCGCCTCCGGAACCTTTATGTCACCCAATGGATAAAACGGAATAAGAGAGTTCTGAACGTATTTATTAGACTCAACTGGTGTCATTTTCCAATTGGAAGGACAATTCGATACAATTTCGACAAGACAAAATCCGCGCCCTTGTTTCTGATATTCAAGTGCCCTTTGCAATGCTTTCTTGGCTTTACGAACATTGGCAACGGTATGAACAGATTGACGACTAACATAGGCTACACCGGGTAAAGGAGCGATAAGTTCACTAAACTTCAAGGGATAACCCATAACCTTTGCGTCGCGCCCATAAGGTGAAGTTGTCGTTACCATACCTTCAATGGTAGTTGGAGCCATTTGTCCGCTTGTCATTCCATAGACAGCATTATTGATAAAAATAACTAAAAAATTTTCGCCTCGATTTGCCGCATGCAAAGTCTCGTTGCCTCCAATTGCAGCTAAATCGCCATCCCCTTGATAGGTAAATACAAATTTATCCGGAAGCATTCTCTTAATCCCTGTTGCAACAGCACAGGCTCGCCCATGTGCTGCTTGTTGCATATCAACATCCATATAATTATATGCAAATACAGCACATCCGACAGGTGCTACCCCAATTATGTCATTCTGTATCCCCATTTCTTCTACAACTTCCATAAAGATTTTATGAACAGTACTGTGTCCACAACCGGGGCAGTAATGCATATCGATATCGAGTAACGTCGATGGCTTTCGATAAACTAAATTTTCCGGGGCAATTATCTCTTCAGCCTCTAACATTAAATTTTGTTTTTCCATTACCGTTCTCCTTTAATAAATAACTTTTCGAAATTTTCCAAAATTTCTTCAGGTGTAGGAATAATCCCACCCATACGACCATAGAATTCGACCCGCGTTTTCCCTTCAACAGAAAGACGAACATCTTCGACCATTTGACCTGCATTCATCTCGATGTCAAGAATTCCTTTGACCTTTGGTGCTATTTCTGCATATATCTTTTTTGGAAATGGGAACAAAGTTATTGGCCTAATCCAACCAATTTTGTATCCTATGGCTCTACCCAGGTCCATCGCTTTCAAGGCAATTCGTGAAACAAGACCATATCCAGTAAAAACATATTCAGCATCGTCGAGTTTCTTGGATTGGAAACGAACCTCCTTTTCTTCCATCTCTTTGTATTTCTGCTGTAATCGAAGATTTATTTCCTCCATTTTTTCAGGCTGAATATGTAATGATGTAATAACCCTGCGCTCACCATTTCGAGGTTTTCCAGTAGTTGCCCATGGATATTCAATGTTAACACGTTCTTCCTGCGGAGGAAGTTCCACCTTTTCCATCATTTGCCCAAGAGCACCATCAGTTAAAATCATCACAGGATTACGGTATTTAAACGCAAGTTCAAAACCAAGTTTGACGAAATCAGCCATTTCCTGAACATTATATGGAGCAAGCACTAAAAGTTTATAATCTCCGTGACCTCCGCCTTTAGTTGCTTGGAAATAATCTCCCTGTGCCGGCTGGATTGTTCCCAACCCCGGGCCACCGCGGTTAACGTTTGCAAGCAAACAAGGTAACTCAGCACTTGCAATATATGAAAGACCTTCTTGCATAAGACTAATTCCCGGGCTGGAAGATGTTGTCATTGCTTTTTTACCACATCCAGCAGCACCGTAAATCATATTGATAGCAGCAACTTCACTTTCTGCTTGCAAAACAAGCATACCTGTTCTTTTTGTTGCTTCACGCGAAAGATATTCAATCACCTCGGATTGAGGTGTAATAGGATAACCAAAATAAGCATCGCAACCGCAACGGATTGCGGCTTCGGCTAATGCTTCGTTCCCCTTCATTAGTTTGATTTCACCCATTAACGCTGTCTCCTTAACTTGTTGCTTCGACTTTTGTTTTAAAAACCTTACGATATACAGTAATTACTGCATCGGGACAAATTATTGCACAATTCACACAACCAGTGCAGTTATCATTAACTTTAACAACGTATTGATAGCCTTTATGGTTAATAGATTTGCCCAAAGCAAGTGTTTCTTCTGGACAAGCAAGAATACATAATTCGCAGCCTTTACATCTTTCAATGTTGATTACCACTTCGCCAACTGCTTTTGCCATTTCTACCTCGTTTCTATATACTAAAAATTACAAAAAATAAAAAGCAACTTAAAAATTCTTTTTTAAATAAAAAAACTAATGGCTAAATTGGCTGTAACTTCTGTGTGGTGAATGTTGTTCCAAGACCTTGTTATTTAAGTAATTTTATCAATGAAGAATTATACAAAGAGAGAACTATTTTTTTGAAGATTGGAGCAACTGTTGCCCCTGCATAGATAGAAGTTTTGGGTTCTTCTAACATTAACAAAATAGAAATTCTAGGATTTTCAGCTGGAAAAAAACCAACGAAAAAATTTACATAATGTGTTTTCGAATAAGCTGTATCGATAAATTTTTGTGCTGTCCCCGTTTTACCAGCTATAGATATCCCTTCAACTTTCGCCGAAATTCCAGTCCCATAGTCAACAACTTTAGTCAGTAATCGCTTGACTTTTTCGGCAATTGATTCTTCCAATATTTTTCGTGAAGTTAATGACGTATCGGACCAAATTTGATTTACACCATCGTAAATTCCCTTAATAATATGGGGTTTAACGATGTAACCCTTATTAGCAATTGCCGAATACGAAGTGAGTAACTGAATTGGCGTAACTGCAAACCCATAGCCAAAACCAATGAATTTTTGTCGTATGATAGAAATAACTGCTGGCTCGGGCAAATTCCCTTTTTGTTCACCCGGTAGTTCTATGCCTGTTTTCAAGCCAAAACTGAACTTTCTCAAACCATTTACCAAAGTTTCGGGGTCGACTCTCGCCGAAATTTGTGCAAATACTATATTGCTCGAAAAAGCAAGAGCTTGTTCTAAGTTTAGTTTCCCTAATGGGTGCTCATCTATTATATTTACATCACCGATTGTTAGCTTACCATTGAAACCCTCAAATATTTCGCTTTCATCTATGACTCTACTCCCCAATGCTATTGCGGCAATAATTGGCTTAATTGCCGAACCCGGTTCATACGAATAATTTACTGCGGGATTTAGCAATAAACTCCCATCTATTCCCTTACTGTTGTTTAAGTCAAAATTAGGATAGGTTGCAAGGGCTAATATTTCACCAGTTGTTGGATTCATAGCAATAGCACATCCGCTTCTGGAG
>CAZPSM010000013.1:17760-36338 GCA_964589125.1 uncultured Hyphomicrobiales bacterium
GAACCCCACTGGCAAGATAGTATTCCAACATTCTTTGTAAATCGATATCCAAAGTTAAAACAATAGTTTTTCCATCTATCGGTCTTTTTACAACCATATCGAATGTGGGTTTTAATCGACCTTGGGCATCGCGAAGTGATACCGCTTCGCCATCTTTACCCCTTAAAATAGAGTCGAACACAAGCTCCAAGCCGGATATTCCTTTATTATCGATGTTAGTTATTCCAAGCAACGAACTTGCAGAATTGTTGTAAATATATATCCTTCGAGGCTCGTTTAAAACAAGAAACCAAGGAAGACTTATCGTATCGAGCGATTTTTCATATTCAACCATGCCACGGCGTATCCACACAAAGGATTTCTTCGAAGACAATATGCTTTTAACAATTTCCGGGTCAAGATTTAAAATTTGAATGATGGTTTGCATCTTGACATTGAATAGTGAATCTTTCTGTGCGATTAATGGGTCTACTGCAAATGATTTAGCTAATATGTTCGAGACAAGAAGGTTCAGATTCCTATCGTAAATTTTTCCTCTTTCAGCAAGGATTTCAATTTTTGCAGTGTGCTGGGATTTCGCTGCTTTAATGAAATATTCCCGATTAATTACCTGGATGTAAAACAGCCTAATTATAATAGCAATAATAGCAATTAAAGAAAGAAGGAAAAAAATTTTTAACCTAATAATAGATTTGTTTGCAAGCCCATTTTGTTCCGATTCCATACAAAATTAATATTTCAGAATTGCAAATTTAAGTAATAGTAATCACTTCTTCGAATAAAATAAAAAGGGGGCAACTAATTTGCCCCCTTCGAGCGAAAATCAAACTTCGATTATTTAACGAAAAGCATTTGCCTACTTAATCGGGCTCCGTTTGCTTCGAGTGTATAAATATACACACCGGGCACCAAATTAATATCTTTCGGATTGATTTCAATTGAATTCAATCCCGAGTGGTAATTGCCCGAATATACTAGCAAATTCTCGCCAAGCATATTGGATATTGTAAAGCGAATATTTGAAGCATAAGGCAAATAAAACTCTATCTTGGTTCGGTTATCAAATGGATTCGGCACGTTTTGGAATAATTGAAGCGTTTCAAACCCCTCTTCTTCGGAACCAAGAATTACCTTGTATGTTACGGTAACCACACATTCACCGCTCCATACCTCGCCGCATTGGTTGTAAACTTTGACCTTATATGTACCGGCATCTGAAGCCGATGCAGAGGTAATGCTCAATGTTGCACCAGTATATGGTATTTCCGCACCGTCTTTATACCATTGATAGCTCAAATCGTCGCCAGTAGCTTGGACTTCTAGTGCTAATTCTTTCCCAGTTTCTACGTTCAACGAAGTGGGAAGGTTTTTAGTTATTACAGGTTTGGAATACACCATAACTTGTGCTGGTCCAACTTCGGTTTGGTCAAATCCCTCGATTGTAACAACCACAGTGTAGTTGCCTATATCATTCTTATTGGCATTGTTAATCGTTAGTGTTGCAGTATTGACACCATTGTATTTAGCACCTTCTTGAAGTTCAGCTCCGTTGAATTTCCACTGATACATCAAGTTAAATCCTTGAATGGTCGAAGATGCATCAACTGTCAATGTAATGTTTTCTCCTTCACATCCTTCTACATCTTGCAAAGGCTGAGCAACCACTTTTGGCTTGGCAGAAAGCGTAATCATCGAGGAGGTAGCGGTTCCGCAGATTCCATCAACTACCACATAATAGTCATTCCCAAAATCAATTGGTTTCACATCACGAATCGAAAGGTAAGAGGATTTCGAACCAGCGATACGGTCGTTGTCCTCCAACGGCATAGTGCCACGATACCATTGAATTTTTGGTTGGAATGCAGGTTGGTCCGGGGTATTAATATGCACATCAATTTGGAAGGCTACGTTTGTACCAGCATCAGCATAAACTACATCCGGCTGTCGAGTAATTGTAGTTGGTTCAACAGCGTAAAGAAGAACATTTTTCGACCAAACTGGGTCGGCTTCTCCATTACCCATCACTTGGCAACTAAATACCCCAGCCATTTCGTTAGTTAACGGTGGAAGCATATAAATGGCATCGGTAGCTCCATCGATTGGAACACCATTCTTATACCATTGATACGACAAAGTTCCACCAAAGTCGATTTCGGCAACAATGGAGAAGTAATTATCCACCGACCCAACGCAATTAATTATATCGTTTGGCTGGGTAGTAATGCGAATTTCAGGATTAAGTGTATTAGCTCCAACATAGAATGCTTTCTTGCGTGGAGTGCCATCGATATCAAAATCTTCTATTTCGCCTTTCAACGGGGACCCCATCAACTCGGGCAATCGATACGTATAATATAAATTACGATTAATTTGATTTATACGAGGGTTATCCTCGGAAAGGAAGGAAGCAACAACCGAAGAAGAATTCCTATCGAGCCCTGTTGCATTTTGCCAATTACCTAAAGTCGGAAGGTTCATACCCAGAAAGTTTGCAAGCACCGCTCCACCAGTGTAAATATTATTTTCATCGGAAACGATTACCGCAGGTGGAGTCCCTACATATTGAATGGCATAGCCATTACCTCGGTTGTAAACCATGTTTCTCTTCAATACATTGTAATCCCCAAGGCTTCCGAGCATAACATTGGCACTGGGCGTATTTCCAGCAAAAGTATTATAGAAAAACATAGAATTCGCAACACCCGATAGATATGTGCTACCTGCATTCATTGTTGTTATAATGTTATTAGCAACAGTCAAACTCGAGTTCATAAAGTTGAAGCCATATTTGTTCCCACCGCTCAACTTGATATAATTCTTATAAACTTTTACTCCACTTACGTTATCGAAATAAAAGCCGTGAGAACCCGAGCCATTTACACTGTTCCCAGAAACCAATGACTGAGTGGATGCATTTGAATTGAATATTGCGAGAGCCGCCTTATTGTAGCTTCCAGTTGCAGATATGGAAAGTTGATTCCCTTGCACTTCCGCATCCGAAGCACCATCGATGTATATTCCATTAGCATTCGTTGCCATAACGACATTGTCCGAGATAACTAATTGCTCGTAATCCGGAACCCAATACATCACGGAAATGCCGGCGCTATTATCATAAATATCAGTTGAAAGTGCTGGTCCAACACCGCTAATCCTATTCCCGCTGATACTCGAACCCGATTGTAATGGTATATCCTTTGCACCTTTGTCGAAGTTTTCTAAAATTTCCACACCTCCATTTTGCCACGAAATCCCATTAATTAAATTACTCCCAGAAATATTGTTACCGGCAATCGAGAGCCCATTAGCACCTTCAATATGAATTGCCTCCCAGTTCTGCCCAACAAAGATATTATCCTCAATCTCGATATTGTTGGCAAATTGTCCAGTGGGCGATACCTGCCAAAAGCCAACAGAACCATTTCTTAAAGTACAATTGAGTAAATGGAAATCGCTCAACGCATTGTTATCTGAAATGATAAGTGCATAGTCAGGCGATTGAACCGGATTAGAACCGCCAACTAATATACAGTTGTCGAAAGTAACACCCCGATTGCCACCTACCATCCTCACTATATTAGCGGTAGAACAAGAACTATTATCGTTCTTCAATGTTAAATTTTTAAAGGTAACACCGTTGTATCTATTGAGTTGGAAAACGAAGCCAGCACAAGGTGAGTTCGGGTCGGGTTGTATAATTACATCATCGTTACGACCAGTGAAGGATTGGAAAGTTAATGGATATTGCCGACTTCCACGTGGCTCGAGGGTTATTCCAGCATTATAAGTTCCCGGGCGAATCAGCATATTAACCGGACCAGCAATACCCCAATAACTGATATAACTTACAAAATCAATAATGTCATTAAAATCAGGATTTCGCCCACCTATTGTATATGTGCCAGCCGCCAAAGCCTTGAACACTTCGACAGTATTTTCATCGTTGGACGGAACATCGTCGGGATAGCCATTAGGATTGGATGTCCATCCTTTAATATAGAAAGGCAAATTCGCCGTACCAAAATCATAATAGCCAACAGTAACATCAATTGAATCCAACGCCGCAAGATTACCCGTCCAATAGTAAGGAGTTTGGGTAACACCATTAATAGCCCAGTTAACTTGGACAGAGGTCAAGGGTTTCGGTGCGTAGTTTTTAATTCTTAACTTAACGGGATTGACGCCAGGCTCGATAGGAATCATACCATCGGCGTTAAGAAAGCCTGCATCGTTAAGTATTGGAGTAATTTGTTTAGTGTAACTATCGTTCGAAGCATCGCCATCGGGTTGTGAATTGGCTTGTGGGTCGGTTCCTTGTGGGTTGGTTGTCCAAGCTCGAACCGTAAATGGACCCCATGGGGCTTGCGGAGTAAACTTGAAACTTGGGTTAAGGGTGACAACGGTAGTTTGTCCTGTGTCCAGATATCCAGTCCAATAATATGGTGTCTGTGTTACTCCATCAACAGACCAATTAATCGTAACGCTTGTTAAAGGGAAAAACTTGCCGAAGTTTTTCAATCTTACCTGGACCGATTGATTTTGCCAAGAATCAAACTTATCGGTAGGACTCACAATATCTGCAATTCCAGCATCATTACTCTTAGCCACAACATTTATCGTGTAATCTTCCCACTCCATATAATAATATCCACCACAAGGACCACCATAGTAGTAATAAACATAATAGGAATAATAATAATATCCTGAATAATTAATCCTCATTCTTGTGGAACCCGAAACGGCATTCGAAGGGATTGTCACATTAACTGTAAAATTGTAGTTTGTTGTCCCACCATAGGTCCAACTATATGCTACGAACTCGCCCGGGTCGTTAAAATCGTAATCTCGGTTCCAGTCGATATAAAGAAGAAAGCCGGGATAATATGAGCCCCACAAAGAATATCCATAAATTTGGAGTTGATAGGTTTGCCCAACAATACAGGGATTCGACGAGATACTGGAATAGTTACTATATCCCGAAGAAGAATAACTGCTTGAATTGTTAATCCCATTGAAAACGACGCGGTTTATGTATCCGTAGTATGGATAATATCCATACGGAGTACAATACTGAGAACGAGCCTCGAATTGGGAAACAAACAGAAGAAGAATTGCAACCACAAGGGTAGTGTTGCAAACAGCGGAAAGAAAACGTTTAAACATAGAACCTCCACTAATGTAGTTAAACAAAATCATAAATTATCCTTATTTAAAACATTTAAAATTAATAAAAAATTTTCTATAACAAAAAAACAAAAAAAAAAAAAATTATAATTTATTAAGTGTTGCTATGTGGTATTTCTTAAATATTCAAGAAGACGCTTGGAAATTGTGATTGTAGAAACCTATCATCCACGTCTTTCTTTGGATTTTTCGCTTCGCTTAGAATGACATCCATCTCTCTATCTTTCTGATTTTTCCAAAAGCACGGGAGGCAAAAAAATTGCTGATAGGAAATTTTGAAAAACAAAATACAACTATTAAATTGGGAATTCATAATTAGAATTTTAGGCTTTTTTATGAAACCACTTAATATTTGCATTCTTTGGCACCAACACCAGCCTTATTATCGAAAAGGAAATCACTTTATACTTCCTTGGGTGCGTTTCCATTCCGTCAAAGATTACTTAGACTTGCCTTTGCTTCTCGACGAGTTTCCCGGGGTTCGGCAAACTTTCAACATTGTCCCTTCCTTACTTTTGCAAATAGAGGAATACACAAACGAAAATGTCCAAGACAGAATCCAAATTCTTACTTGGAAATCCCCATCCGAACTTACCTTCAAAGAAAAAGAAGAGATTTTAAGTCAATTTTTTGTATGCAATTACGAAAATTTAATTCAACCTAACTCAAGATTCTTGGAGTTATATCGAAAGGCAAAGTCATCGAAAAATCCAATCGAAGAATTCGACGAAAATGATTTTCGGGACTTACAAGTATGGTATAATTTAGCATGGGTTGGGCAACTAACACGCCTTCGGCCCCAATTCCAAAGATTTTTCAAAAAAGGCTTGAACTTTACTGAAACCGAAAAACAAATTCTTCTTGAACTTCATCTTGAAGTGATGCAAGAAATAGTCCCAACACTCAAGCGTTTACAAAATTTGGGGCAAATAGAATTAAGTGTTTCGCCATTCTATCATCCGATTTTACCTTTGCTATGCAACTCGAAAATAGCCGAGGTAGGGCTTCCCAACATAAATCTGTCTGAATCAATTTTTTCATTTCCTCAAGATGCACAATTACAACTTTCGAAAGGTAAAGAATATTTCACGAAATTTTTCGAAAGAGAGCCTTTGGGGGTTTGGCCTTCGGAAGGCTCGCTTTCAGAAGAAGTCCTACAAATAATCGCCAAAGAAAACTTTCGTTGGACAGCAACCGATTCTTCTTTGCTATTCAAAACCGTAGAGTCAGAAAAGTCAGTTATAAAATATTTCCCATTCAGATTTTCAATTGAACAAAAGGAACTTTTTATCTTTTTCCGCGATACCCAACTTTCCGATTCAATCGGTTTCACATATCAGCGATGGAACCCAACCGATGCAGTAAATGACTTTATAAGCAAACTTTCGAAGATTCGAGAAAGCATAGTAAATGAATTTGGCGAGGATTCGCTTGAATATGCTTGTGTTCCAATTATACTCGATGGCGAAAATTGTTGGGAATTCTATCGTGACAATGGTTTGCCTTTCCTACGCGAACTCTTTTCGCGTCTCGAAGGCGAGAACTGGCTTGTTACCCGAACTTTTTCGGACATCATAAAATCTATTCCCGACAACTACCCATACACCTTACAAACAATTTTTCCCGGCTCTTGGATTAATGCAAACTTTTCAACATGGATTGGCCAACCGGAAAAACAGGTTGCCTGGCAATGGCTGTCAAAAGTTAGAAATTTAATTGAACAATATAAAGAAAACAAAGAAAAATATTCCAAAGCAATGGAAATTGCTCTAATTGCAGAGGGTTCCGATTGGTTCTGGTGGTACGGCGACGATAACATAGCCCCAAACAAAGACGACTTCGATGTCCTTTTCCGCTTTTACTTACAGCAAATATATGAAATTCTCGAAGAAGAAATCCCCGAGGAACTTAATTCTCCTTTGGGCAAAAGGTTAAGAAGCCGTATTTTAATTCCACCAAGCAAAAGAATCCACGAATCGAATTACTTAAATCCTTCGGAAGAAGCAGGATGGGGAAAGTATCACGCCAAATCGGCCATTTCAACGATGCATTTTGGAAAAGAACTACTCACCGATATCTTCTTTGGAAACAGCAAGACTATGCTATTGATTGCTTTAAATTTGACTAGCGGATATGCAGAGAATAGTTTAATTGAAATTGTGGTTCAGAAGCCAATGGATGTTCGTTTCGAAATTCGCGGGAATCAAATTATAATAGAATCGGAACAAAACAGACCACTTAGGCAAATACTAACTAAAACGAACGCAAATGTAATAGTTGGAATTTCATTAGAAACACTTTTTGGGAAGAAAGATGTTGCCGAAGGTTCTATCGAATTTTTCATTCGAACAAGTTTCGATAATACCGAACAAGTTTTTCCACCAAACGGAGTAATAACATTTTTCATTCTTTAATAGAATTCAATAATAATTAATAACCATCAAAATAGCTTACTTCCTATTGAAAAATAAGTTTGGAAAGGACCCCAAACGACAGCATTTGGATTTTTAAGAAAATAGAATGCGCGGCCAATCGAGAATTTGGCCGGTCCAATGGGTGTATCGAATCCTATGTTGAAACCTACACTATGCTTGAGTTCACTTATTCTAATGACTTCGAACTCCTTCCAGATTGAACCAATCCCATAGGAAATAGAAATAAAAGTATCGAAATAAATGCGGAAAGGCAGCCGATATTGAACATCAATATTACCGCGGAACAATTGCTTTCCTCGAAACTCATCTTCACGAAAACCAAGAAACGAGTCTTGTCCACCAAGCGAAAATAATTCTGGATATGGCAAACCTTTATCTGCAAATCCAAATGTAACCGAAGGCCGAAAAGTTACATCTTTAATGGAAAAATTGGTTGATTGGCGAAAGTATGCTTTTGTAAATTGCACTGCATTTTTAATATCGAACAACGAGGTTTCCAGATAAAGTTCGATATTCCTTCCTTGCGTGGGAAAGTCGGCTTTGTTCCTGTTATCAAAAACCAATCCGAAACGAATAGAAAATAGCCCATAGTAATCGGGCTTAGATAACTCATCCATAAGGAAAAAACGTTGGCGTTCTAGTCGTAAGCCAGCAAATAGATTACCAAATCTTTCAATTTGTGTTCCAATTTTAGCAAATAATCCATACTTTTCGGAAATGTTTTCGTTTTCAATTATACTTGCATAAGTATTTCGCGATAAATTCCTTTTAGGAACAAAGTTATAAGTTCCCCATCGTTCGTAGTAACCATCAATAGCAAAGGTAAAATCCGATTCAAAAATCCTTGTTTGAGAGAACCCAAAACGAACCAAAAAATTTCGACTTCCACCAAGAACAGACACCATTGAAGTTAAACCTATGTTAAATAAGTTCATTTGAATAAAGTCGACCCCTCCTTGTAGATTCCTTTCGTTGTCAATTCGGGCAAGCAAATTCAATACCTGGGTTCCGCGTTCTTGCGCATTAATAATCACTTCGCAGGTTGAATGGAGGGTATCAAGACGGAAGTCTATTTGAACATCGCTGAACAAATCTGTACTCAATAGATTTGACCAACTTTGAACAATCTTATCAACATTGGTATAATCCCCAACTTTAATTGCTAATTCGCGTTCGACAAGGAATTCGCTTGTCTGAATATTTTGGAAAGTAATTTTAGAAATAACATTCGGGAAAATATCTAATCTAAGAACATTAGGATTGAACTTATCATCGGAAATGATTACTTTAACAAATGAATATCCATTTTTAGCGTAGAACTTTTTAATTGTTTCGATTATTTTCTTTCTGCAATTTTCGCTATTCGGCAAACCATAGAAATCTTTTACTATCGAGTCAAGCTGGGAATGATATTCTTGAATCCTATTGTTGACGACAATGGAATCGAACCGAGGAAGATACTCAACGATAATTCGCACACCAACGTTGTCGGAAAAAACGTTAGAACTATCGTTTTCTGTTCGAAGTAACATAATTTTTTTGACTTTATCGTGCGGGACTTCATTTAAGAAGTCTGTGAACCTCATTGAACGAGTGGATGAGTCTTGGCATCTACAAGACTCGAACTCTTCGGTATAACCGTCTTTCTTTGGATTACTAGTCTTTACACAAAAAGGAGAAACTTTGAAATAGTTACAAACTTTCTGTTCAAAGAAATTGACAATCGAATCTCTTTTCGCTGATATAAGACTTTTAATATTTGAAAGATTATTTAACGTAACTTCTTCACCCTTGTTGATTAAGGAATCAAGATGAGTAAAATCATCGTTTGTATGGTTACCTATTTGTGGCTCTAATATAATATCGGCTTTGTTTTTGGACTCATCGGTAAATTTCCGCATCAAAATAGACACAACTTGGTCTGCGATTGCCCAAGGTTTGTTCAGCTCGGTTCGATTATAGAGCGGTGAAGTCGTGTTCACCGCAATAATTAAATCTGGTCTAAAATTTTCGATTGCCTCAACTGGAAGATTGGCAAACAAACCCCCGTCGACCAATATCATTGAATCACTTTCAATAGGAGTATTTCGCAGTGGGATTGTTGCACTTGCTCGCAATGCAGAAACTAAGTTGCCCTTACCAATTGAAATCGACCGACCCGATACTAAATCGGTCGCTATTGCACGAAAAGGTATCTTTAACGAATCGAAGTTTTCCGATAAATAAGCACCTTTCCAAACCAATTTCTGTATAAACGAACTAAATTTCCAACCTTGTGAAATTGCTTTTGGATAGACAATTTTGAATTTATTGAATCGCAAAGTAGCAAAAGTTCTGTCCTTAATTAACTTTTGGTCGAAGAAAAAATCGGAACGTTCTTGTTCTTCGTCTAATGATAGAATATCTGTCCAATCACTTGTCAAAGCAGTTTCTTCCAACTCATTGGGAGTATAGCCAACAGCATACAATCCACCGACAAAACAACCTATGCTAGTTCCCGATACGTAGGAAATATCGATACCTTCCCTTTCGAAAACTTTAAGAACGCCAATCTGTGAAATGCCCCGAGCGCCCCCACCACTAAGAACCAAACCAATTTTTACATCTAAGTCTTTAGGATAAATAACAAACTCATTACTCGCAATCAAATAAAAAGGAATAAAAAGGCAAGTTAATATTGACAAAAAAGAGATAAATTTCTTCATCAATTACCAAACTAATATTTAATATCGAAAGTTCGAAATGTGCCTTCGTACTCGGAAAACTTGGCATCGACTTTTTCAATATAAGAGTGGGATGAACCGACGCAGAGGTATTCGTAAAGTTTTTGTAACTGCTCTTCTTCCCCTTCCGCCACAACATATACTGTACCATCGAACATATTTTTCGCATACCCCGTGAGTCCCAGATTCGTAGCATTCCGATAGACAAAGTAACGAAACCCTACCCCTTGAACAATTCCATAGACTCTAAATTCCGCTCTTTTCTTTGTCATATCTATTCATAATAACTATAAACAATATCATTTGCAATTCTACGCGCAAGTTCTTTGCCTCTGAAAATCTCTATTATTTTCAGAGCCATATCGATTGCTGTCCCTGCCCCGCGGCTTGTAATCATCTTTCCAGAAATCACAGTATCTTGCTCAACATAATTTAAGTCTTGGAAATTATCCCGAACACTCGGATGACTTGTAATAGAAACATCTTTGCCAACAAGTCTTTTTGCGGATAATATTGTTGGTGCTGCACAAATAGCAGCAACATAACGATTCGACATTATTTGCTTCTGCAAAAGAAGTTCTAATTTCTGGTTCTTTAAAAGATTTTCTGTTCCTTTGGAACCTCCGGGAATAAATATCAAGTCGTAAATCTCATTGTAGTCAACCTCATTGAGCAATAGGTCAGATACAATCTTTGTTCCTCTGGAACAGACAACGATGTGTTTTTCCCCTGCGACAGAAACGTCAAATCCAGCTCGACGGAACAAGTCAATCGGAACAACTGCCTCGATTTCTTCGGTACCATCGGCAATTACAATCAAGATTTTTAAGGTTTTATACATACTTAAAGATTAAACTTAATTAAAAGCTTGATTTAGAAAGGAGACAAACTCATTGACATCCCGAGTAAAGGCTTTGGTTGCAATAACTTTTTCATCAGGGCTTTGAATTACGTATAGCGGCAATTCAATAGAATTAAATCTTTGCATTTGCATATTTTTATTAGAAATATACGGTTCTTCGCGTCTATCGGTAAACAAGCGTACTTTAACCATTTGCGAAAGAAGCTTTTTAACCTCAGGCTTGGTAAACATATTGATTTCCATCCATCGGCAATTGGTACAGGTAAAACCACTGAAGTCAATAAAGATTGGCTTCCCACTATCTTTAGCAAATTTTAGAGCAAGTTGATAGTCATCCAACCATTCATCTTGCACATTCTTATTAATAGATGAATTAGAATTGGTTAGTGCCATCGAACTATTTACGGAAGAATTACTGCCAATGATTTCCTCGTAGTCTGGCGGAGGCAAAAAAGCCTCGAGTTCACCTAATTTCTTTCCGAATAACCCACTAACCAAATAAAAACTTATTGAAATAAAAAAGATAGCAAAGAGTATTCGCAAAGTTCCAACACTTTCAACTGGTGTATCATGCGAAAGTCTAAATATCCCCAAAATATACATAGCAATCATCAATCCACAGCCAATCCAAATTCCTAAAAATAGTTCGCGTGGCATAATTCCTAATCCCCAAACCAAATCGGCATTACTAATAAACTTAATAGCAGCAGCAATCTCCAGAAACCCCATAACAACTTTGATATTATTCATCCATGCACCAGAACGAGGCATTTTGCTTATCGCAGAAGGAAACAAAGCCAACAAAAAGAAAGGAAATGCAAATACCGCAGAAAACCCAAACATTCCAATTATCGGATAGAACCAGTCCCCACCTGCGGCAGAAACCAAAGCAACCCCAACAAAAGGAACCGTACAAGTAAACGATGTTAACGAAAACGTCAAGCCCATTAGCAAAACACTGAAAACGCCGGAGCCTTGGCTTTTTACATTCAAGGCATTCAACCATGATGTCGGCAATTGAAACTCGAAAGCACCAAAAAGATTTAAAGAAAAAACTATAAATATCAAGGCTATGAATAAATTAATAAAAGGATTGGTTGCAAAATTCTGTATTCCGGAGGCACCAAAAAATAATGCAAGGACGAAGCCCAATGCTGTAAAGGTCAACATAATACCTATTCCATATACCAACGAGTCCCTAAAACCTTTGCTCGGATTTTTTTCGGCTCGCTTGGTAAAAAACGAAACTGTAATTGGAACCATAGGAAACACACAAGGGGTCAACAAAGCCAACGCGCCAGCAGACATAGCAAAAAACAGATATGTCCAAATCCCTTGTTTTTTTACACTCTCAACCTCTCGCGTAGATTCAGTTTTATTGCTCACATTTGCTGACAAACGAGATTTATCATTGGAATCTACCAGCTGGAGATTTTCAGCCTTTTCCGAATCTTTTGGAGCAATATCCGCTAACTCAGTGGCCTGTGAACCTTTTTGAACTAATGTCTTAAACTCTAAGCCCGGAAGGCATAGATTATCCTTACATTGCTGAATAAAGACTTCGGCGAAGACCCTGTCTTTACTAAAATCTATGTCTTTCAAAGCAACTACAGGAACTTCGAAGGAAAATTTACCAGAAAAAGTTCGAATATCAATATAGAAAGCACTATCGTATTTCACTTTGGGTTTTGGTGTTTTGATTTTCCCATTTATCGAAAGGAACTTCTTGGGTGAAAAAGAAATTTCAGTTTTTTGTGGTCCAAGCCCTTCGGGACCAACTTGTTCAACAATATCGTAAATATACCACCCTTTTTCAAATTCAAAACTTAGTTTGACTATAAAGGCTTCGCCAGACTTGACCTGCGTTCTACTCGGTTGAGCAAACCAAGTAAAATGCTGATTCGCATCTTTTGCTAAAAGATTGAAGGCAATAGCAGTACAGAACACAACCAAAAATAAAACTAAACGACTTGGAATGTTGAACATAGAGATATACCCCTTTTTAAATTGATAAAAACGAAATGGTTATCTAAAAATTTCAACAATTTTTCTACTTATTAGGTCTACTGGTTGATTCCGGTAAACTGGGTGTTTTTAGAATGTCGGGAATCCGTTTATATGGATACTTTTTCGATAGTTCCATAAGTACGATTGCTTCGGTAGCAACTGCAAGATTCTTTCCTACCAGGATAGGCAGTTCAACCAATGGAATTTCTACATCCAAGATATAGCAAGGATGTTCTGCCCGCCCAACTCTATCTTTTTGGCTCCACGCTATATTATCGTAAAAGATTAATTTAACCACTAAGTCTATTTGTGTCTCGAGTTTAACCGCTTGCAAACCGAATAATCGCATAACATCCATCATCCCCAATGCACGAATTTCGAGAACAAACTGAGACGCTGGGGGACTTGCTCCGAAAATACGATTTTCCCATCTTTTCTTAACTATAACAACATCATCGGAAACCATACGATGCCCACGTTCTATTAAATCCAATGTTAATTCACTCTTGCCTGTACCCGGCTCGCCAATTATCAATACACCTAATCCATAAATTTCGACTAAACTCCCGTGAACAGTTGCTCTCTGAGCAAAATGGTCATCAAGAAAGTCGAGTAATTTATAGGTCAGCTCTACGGTAGGCAAAGAAGAAGTAAAAACTGGAATGTTTCTCTCCTGAAAAATATGAAGCAAATATTCAGGAAAAATATTATTGCAAGTGGTTATCACACAAGGTATTCTGTATTCAACGATTTTGCTTATTATCTTAATTTTTTTATCTCGTTTCAAAGAATTAAGGTAACGTAATTCGGTTTGACCAAACACTACGATTGTATCTTCGTAAAAATTCTCGAAAAAGCCAGTTAAAGCAAGTTGTGGACGCAAAATCGATGGCCGACAAATCTTTCTGTCGAAATCCTTTACATCGTTTTTTTGAATAAGTTCGAAATCCTTTCTTGCGTAGATATCGCTGACCAAAAGGTCTTCCTTCAAAGTAATAACCGAACGGTTCAAATTTTGTTTCTCGGATTTCCCTTTCTCGCTTTCATTTATCCCCATAATTTCTCCATATTTTTAATTGCCGCAAAGGCAAAAATATTTTCATAAACACAAAAACCGCCCCTAAAATTGGGGCAGTTTTTTGAAACTAATAATTGTTAAGCAATTGTAATTTCCTTACAGAGGTAAACATCCTGGATGGCATTCAAAATTTGCACACCTTCATCCATTGGTTTTTGGAATGCCTTCCTTCCAGAAATCAACCCCATCCCTCCGGCGCGTTTATTAATTACCGCAGTAGCAGTAGCATCAGCCAAATCGTTTTCACCCGAAGCACCACCACTATTTATTAAGCCTATTTTACCCATATAGTTATTTACAACCTGATAACGGCATAAATCGATTGGGTGGTCTGAACATAACTCGGAATATATTCGCTTATCATATTTACCATAAGTTTTGCCTTCTTGGTTCAAGGCAAGATAACCACCATTGTTTTCGGGAAGTTTCTGTTTTATAATATCTGCTTGAATTGTTGCACCAAGATGATTTGCCTGTCCGGTCAAATCGGCAGAAACGTGATAATCCTTGTCTTTTTTAAATGCAGAATTACGCAAGTAGCACCAAAGGATAGTTGCCATCCCTAATTCATGTGCAATAGCAAATGTTTCAGAAATTTCTACGATTTGACGAGAACTTTCTTCACTTCCAAAATAAATTGTGGCACCGATGGCAGCAGCACCTAAATTATATGCTTCCTCGACTGTCCCAAATAGAATTTGGTCGTACTTATTCGGATATGTTAACAGTTCATTATGATTGATTTTAACAATAAAAGGAATTTTGTGAGCATATCGCCGAGAAACAAGTCCCAGCACACCGAAAGTGGATGCAACCGCATTACATCCTCCTTCGATAGCTAGCTTTACGATATTTTCCGGGTCGAAATAAATAGGATTGCGAGCAAAACTTGCACCGCCCGAGTGTTCAATCCCCTGGTCGATTGGCAAAATAGAAAGATAACCAGTTCCAGCAAGACGACCAGAATTGAAAATACGTTGTAAATTTGCAAGAACTCGGTTATTCCGGTCGGAATTCATAAAAACTTTATCGACAAAGTCGGGCGAAGGAATTGTTAACAATTCCTTCGGCACTTTGGGATTATTGAAGTTTAAAAGGTAATCTGCCTTGTCGCCAAGGCGTTCTTGGATCTTTTGTAACATAGAAAATCTCCTAATCTTTAAAAACAACTCGATTTACAAAAATAAATTAAAAAATTGAAATATTTGAATGAAAAAAATCAATATTTTTTGGGCATCTTAAAAAAACTTTATCTCAATAATGTATATTTGTAATTTTTCGATAAGTATGACTCTTATTGACGCTTTTAAAAAATATGATTATTTAGTTGTAGCGCATCGGGGTTCCAGCGGTACAGCACCAGAAAATACCATTGCATCTTTCCGCCAAGCAATAATTTCTGGTGCACACTGCATCGAAATGGATGTTCAAATTACAAGCGATGGAATACCAGTAGTCTTTCACGATAAATGGCTTAGTAGAACTACAAATGGTGTCGGACTTGTTCAAAGTGTGACATTCAAAGAACTACAGAAATTTGACTCGGGTGAATGGTTTTCAAAAAATTTCATAGGTGAAAAAATCCCTTCATTAGAGAATGTGCTCAGTTTGGCCAAAAACAATATCCTTATCAACATAGAGTTGAAAAATCTCGGTCTAAACTTTGAAGGACACATCGAAAAAATTATTGACCTGGTTGAGCAATATAACTATAATGATAAAATCATCATATCGTCATTTTATTACAACCAACTTGCATTCCTAAAAAAAATTGCCCCGAAAATACCAACCGCTGCCATCCGAATCCCAAAAGATACTACATCACCTTCGGAAATAGCCGAAACAGTACAGTGCCAAGGCTTTGTGTGTTCGATATTCGAACTCGATGAAACAGTTTCCCAGGATATTCAAGATAACGGTTTATTTCTTGGAGTATATTCTGTAGATAGTCCAAACGAATTAAACTTTGTTATGAACTACAATGTCAAAGCAATCGTAACAAACTATCCTCGCAACATTCTCGATTTACTTAGAACAGATTACAAAGCGAAAGTTTAATGCGTTGTAACCAAAAGACCTTCCCATATCATCTCCATCGTTAGGATAGTAACCGGGAAAAACAAATTTTTTCCTATCGATAGCCACTCACATTATAATGCACCAATAGAGTACAGCCAGCAACAAATTACTATGCAAGAGCATTTAAGTCATATAATTGAACAAGGGGTTGCAACCCCTTGCTCAAAATTGGATTTCCACTTCCGCAGAAATTTCGAATTTCTTTAACCCAAATTTACCAGGGTTATCTACTTTGTAACAACGAATTGTATTGTTTGTGCATATCCTGCCGAAAAGTACCTTAAAGCATAAACCCCAGCAGGCAAGTTACGAGTATCGAGTTGTAAGTCGTATATCCCCGCCTTCATTTCATCGTTGACTAATGTTTCCACTACGTTACCCGTCAAATTAATCAAGTCAATTTTAGCATTGCCATCGAAGGCTACTCCAAATCGAACAGTAGCATCATTTGTCGAAATTGGATTTCGGTTAACCTCGATAAAATAAGGACTCAGAGCTATATCAACGGGTCTTAAATCAACTACGCAAGTATTTATTACAATAGTTGAACTATCGGGCGAAGGAATAACACACTTATCGCGAGAGTGGAAAGTGATATTTTCAATCTTGGGAACGAAAGATTTAGCATCGGAAAGAAGTAGCAAGACCTTCGGCTCGACTAATGTTCCATTCTTACTAATTGGATTCGTTCCATTCCCTTGAATATGAAGTTTTGAATAGATATTGTCTATTCTCGACTCGTTGGCGGTAATGTTCCAAGTATTATCGAGTATCTCACCTTTTTCAATGGAAAGATATTGCAACCAATCGGTTTCATAAACAATATCGTATTCGAACGAAGTAATAGCCGCATCTCGCCAAGATGGGGAAGTAACGTTTGTTCGTAAAACAATTGAGAAGCCGGGAGCGAGCATAAGTTGGGCACCATAGTCTAGAATATCGAATTGTACAGGAACCGTATATGTACTTCCAATCAGCAAAACATAATATGCACCTTCGACATCAGAATATACACGAAGCAGAGCACTATAATTTCGGACTTTATTCGGCTTAAATTGAACATTTATACGAACGGAGCTTTGCGCGGGGATTACTATTGGAAAGTTGGCTTGAATCTCGAAATTCGAAACATCGCCAGCAACAAATACAACGCTATCTATTACAGCTTCGGTTGTGCTACTTGTGTTCGAAATAGTGAAATGTTTAATTGGTTCATCGCAAAGTAGAACGACACCATAATTTATTGAGTCAACAACAATCCCTTTTTCAATGCCATAGCCAATTACCACTGTATCGGTGGTAATAATTGAATCGGGTGCAGTAGAAGCGTCGTTGATAACTTCAACTATGGCAGAGCGCTTGTTCACTGCCTTTGGGGTAAAAGTAACGGGAAGAACAAGCGAATCACCCATCCGCAACGTAAACTTCGAAGGTGGCGGAGTTACCCACTGAAATTCATTAAGAGCATTCTGACTCCAATTAATCGACTCTATATATAAATCAGATGATTGACTGACTGATTTAATTACAACATTTCCAATATCTGGGTGCTGTGTTCCAACAAGAACCGGAGGCTGGAATTCATATCCACGGATAGTAATTTTAGGCAAATAACCATAGCCGTGCAAATTACCCACAACGCTACCGGGTGGAATTAAATCATCTGGATGAAATTCTGGAACAACGGTATTTGTGTGGTCGAACTCTCCTTGTGGCTCATACAAAACGGTAATCTCGATTTCTTTTACTCCAACCGAACTAGTATCGGGCATTAAATCTATTGGTGTTTGTGGCGATGGCAAAGGAACAATTCCCCCCGGTTTGATTTGGAAATGGGGGCTACTTGTTCCAAGTTTAATATCGGTAACCCTAACTTTTGCGCTACCAGCATTGCGAAGGAATACCTTCCCCTCGTTGGAAGTTCCAACCCTTCGGCGTTGCCAATCGTAACTTGTAATATAAGGACCCGGCTGAACCCCAACACCACGCCAGTTCGAAATACTGTCGATACCCATTGAATTGCTATGGAAAATAACATCAATAGAATAATTTCCAACGGCTTGTGGTTCAAAGCAAGGCGTTTCTAAATATACTGTGCCTCCGGGAGGTATTACAATGTCCAAAGCTGGTGTAAATGGTGTGGATAAAGAAAACGGAGAAGTAACACCCTCAATTTGATTAATTATTAATGTATCGGAACCTACATTTTG
>CAZPSM010000013.1:36368-36604 GCA_964589125.1 uncultured Hyphomicrobiales bacterium
AACCAAGCCCAATAGTTTTTGTTTTTTTTTGCTTATTTACAACCAAAATCCTTGGTATTATTCCTCGGCCCGAGATGGGAACTTTGAATGTATCACATTCAGTAATAACGACCAATGTATCAAGGTCAAACATAGTAGGATTAATGGATTCAGTTACTGGACTATAGGAAATTTGAACTGGCTGTATTGCCTCGACCGGGAGTTCGATTTCGGGAGGAACTGCTCCAGCAACAATC
>CAZPSM010000013.1:36616-38645 GCA_964589125.1 uncultured Hyphomicrobiales bacterium
GAAAAAACAGACCCCCTTTGTAGTCGTATTTCCTTAATCTTCTTAGCGGTATCGGAAGTGTTCTTTACTTGAACATCTATGGATTTAGTTGTAAATAAGCGAGTATTCCCAAAAACTATTGGGCTTGGTTTAATTTCAATTGAATCGGGGTAGAAAGACAATGTATCGAAAGCAATATTACCTGCTCTGTCGATAATCTGAAGATAAGCCAATCCAGGCTTTCTTTTATCTCTAACTTGAACAATGAAAGTATAATCATACAAAGGTGGAAATGTTTTAAACTCGTTGATAAATTTAATTTCGAAATTGTATGAACCATCGAGCAAAGAAATATCGTAGATACCCTGGTCAATTTGTCGAGGGTCATCATCGGGTTTACCATTCCTTAGTTCCGTTGTTCTTATTGTAAATATGCCACAGTTTTCGGTTACATAGATTTCCGGAGGTAGAGTGTCGGTTTCGTCAACCTTATTGAAAGCAGTGGCAGCAGGCCAACCATAGCCATCTGCCTCGCTAAATCCATAAATGTATCCTCCGAACTTGGTGTTTCCTTTAACAACATGTGGACCGGGTTGAACTTGAAGTTTTGCCCAATAAAGGTCTGTCCCCGGAATTCTATTGAATGGAAACTTAGGTTCCATTTGCCAAATGGGTTTGCCATCCAATTTAAGGCTGCGAATTGGTGCGTTCGATGGGTCATTCGTATCGCCAACTGCTATAATATTAAAAAAGTTATCCAAGAAACGCGCTTTCCCCGCGGGAGTTTGGAAAACTGTTGCCGGAACATATTGCTCGCGAGGAATAACTAAAATCATAAATGGGTCAAACTCCGGAGCATTATCCCAATCCGTAGAATAAGAATACTGCATCACTAAAACAGGTTTATTCGCTTCCCAAACCGATGTCCCTTTGATTGATTCAAGAGTATTGGTTGTAAACCGCGGGACATATACCTCTTCAAACTCAGCAAAATCACCAGCCTTTTTTAATACTTGTGGACCACGCTGACCCAAAAATTTCCCATCCTTTGCATCATACCATTTAACGGTAAACACGGTGCTATCCTTCGAGGCAATGATGCGGAAAAAATCACCTCTTCCTTTCCTAAGAAATTCTACCGTATAATATTTTTTCCCCCAGGCTGTAACCGGTGGAATCATCTCGGTAAGCATATTACGCCCATTCCAAAGGTCAAACGAAGGAATTAACGTTCGCTTATGAAACGAAATAAAACCGATAGGTTTATTAGCAACCACTCTTGAACCAGAAAGGTCGAAAACTCCACGTGTTGAACCATCGCCCATTACACAATACACCTCCCCTTTATTCAATGTTACTCTCCATTTGTCCCCTACCGTTTTTCCTCCGTAAGTCTTACCAATCCCCTTGCCTGTTCCTTTTAATTCTATGAACACATTAGTTTGGTCCTCGGAGGGAATAATTAGGAATCCATTGCCGCGATACTCACCACCAGCGTTATTCTCATAAAAATCGTAATAAGATAGATGAATATATTCGGTTCCACACGAAGAAATAGGAATTGCAAGATAACCATCGGCAGTATAATGGCGATGATTCAGAACATACACAGAAATAGGCTCTGTGGCAGTAAGATGAATGGCTTTATAGATAGGCTGCTCACTTTGACGAACTTCTAAATCCCAATTCAAGTCGCCTGTTTCGCTCGAAAAAACAGTTATTTTGAATGCCTCGACTTTCTTAGTCTTATATATACCTAATCCGGGTATTTCAAGAGTTGCCACACAATTTTTTGAAGATGTAACATATATTTCGATAGCATAAGGTTCTGTATTGCCATAAGGCTGACGGTCATCTTCGTTGGGCGGGATGGCAAGCCAAAACTCTCTCCCTTGCGAAGAGTTAAATAATAATTGTTCAGCAGAAATCTTTTGGGAAATCGCAATATATGGAATCAATAAGGCAAAGCAACCCAAAAAGAAGAATAATTTTTTCATATCAAAACCTTCCAAAAAAACTTAAATATATCATACAAATATACCATAAAAAA
>CAZPSM010000014.1:0-407 GCA_964589125.1 uncultured Hyphomicrobiales bacterium
AAAAAATGGGCATTCTCTTTGGAATAGGATATTAGGAACAATTATATTTTGTAAAAGACAAAACATTTTTTTGCTTCAAACATAAAATCAAATAGTAAAATAGTAAAAATTTTAGAAAAATCAAGAGCAAAGTGAAAAAATTTTAAATGCTTTTGCTTATTTATATAAAAGTGTTGAAGCAATGTTGGAATTGTTCAGATATTATTTAAATCCATTGATAGGAGAATCTACTTGCATTATACTGCAAAGATGATTAATTTGAATTTTTTGAAACTTGCGAGGTTTAAATATGTATGGTAAAATTCGAGAACATTTGCGTGCCGAATTAGTAAAACTCGAAGAACAGAAGCTTTACAAATATGAGCGAATTATCGAAAGCCCACAAGGACCGGAAATTATTGTTCGTG
>CAZPSM010000014.1:423-37972 GCA_964589125.1 uncultured Hyphomicrobiales bacterium
GAACTTTTGTGCGAACAATTATTTAGGTTTGTCGTCGCATCCAGAGTTAATTCGTGCTGCACACGCAGCAATCGATAGCCGAGGTTATGGTATGTCTTCGGTCCGTTTTATATGTGGAACCCAAGACATCCACAAGGAGTTGGAGCGCAAGGTTAGTGAGTTTCTGGGTACCGACGATACAATTTTGTTCTCCTCGTGTTTCGACGCAAACGGTGCGGTTTTTGAACCATTGATGACCGAAGAGGATGCGATTATTACAGATGCATTGAACCATGCTTCGATTATCGATGGAATTCGGCTTGCAAAAGCAAAACGCTGGATATATGCCCATAACGATATGAGCGATAAAATTACAACCGACCCGAGTACCGGAAAAGAACTAAAGGGGCTGGAGCGTTGTCTGTGGGAAGCCCAAGATTGCCGTTACCGCTTAATTGCTACCGATGGCGTTTTTTCGATGGATGGGGATATTGCAAATCTGCCGAAAATTGTTGAACTTGCTGAAAAATATGATGCCCTTGTTATGGTTGACGATAGCCATGCCACAGGATTTATGGGGAAAACCGGACGTGGAACCCACGAATACCATAATCTTATGGGAAAAATTGATATTATAACTACTACATTTGGAAAAGCATTAGGAGGAGCATCGGGAGGTTGTATTTCTGGTAGGAAAGAAATAATCGAATGGATGCGAAACAAAGCTCGGCCATACCTTTTTTCCAATACTCTCGCTCCTGCTGTTGTTGGTGCAACTTTGAAAGCATTGGAACTTTTGAGTGAATCCACTTACTTACGCGATAAACTTGAACAAAATACAAAGTATTTCCGTCGAGCAATGACCGACGCGGGGTTCGACATAATTAAAGGGGAACATCCAATTGTTCCGATTATGTTCAGCAAATATCCAAACTCTTCTGAGCTTGCGGTTGAATTTGCAAACCAAATGTTGGAGGAAGGGATTTATGTGATTGCTTTTTCATTTCCAGTTGTACCAAGGGGTAAGGATAGAATCCGTGTTCAACTTTCTGCTTCGCACGAGCCACATCACATAGAAAAAGCTATCGAAGCGTTTGTGAAGGTAGGTAAATCACTTAAAATAATTAATTAGATTCAAACGTTAATATTACTTGATAGTAATATTATAAATTTTTAGGACATTGACTATGTTGAGGGGGATAATGTTATGAAAAAGTATTTATGGACAATTGTGGGTGGTTTGGTTGGTGGAGTGCTTGGGTTCATTTATTACAGTTTTGTGGGTTGTCGCAGCAGTTCTTGTTCATTAATGTCCGACCCTTATATTTCGAGTTTTTTAGGAATGCTTGTTGGTGCTACTTTGCTTTTACCATCGAAAAGCAAGCGGAAAGGGAACATTGATGATAACCAAAGAAATGACAATTGAAGAGCTTGTTGGTATTTTGCCAGAAAGCGTTTCTTATTTGATGGATAAAGGAATTAGAGTATTGATTTGTGGTGAGCCGATTTGGGGAACACTCGAGGAAGTGGTAATGGCAAAAGGATATTCCGTGAGTGAATTAGATAGTATGATTAATGATTTGAATTTGCTCCTTACCACGAGTCAATATACAAACCCTTGATTAGCGAAATATATTCTGCTCTGGCTATTTATGGAACGGTAGTTATCGAGTTGTCGATTAACCGAGTTTTACCTAAATAAACTGCAACTAAAATTGCAACTTGTTGACCAGAGATGAATTCTTCGGGTTCCTCTAAAGTATCGGAAACGACAGCACAAGCGTATTCTATTTTTATTTCTGGGACTGAAAGCAAAACTTGTTGAACACATTCATTTATAACTTTTCTCTTTTTTTCCCCGACATTAATTTTGCCAATTCCTTTTTGGATTGACTGGAATATTACCGATGCTTTCTCTTTTTCCTCGTTGGAAAGATAAGCGTTGCGCGAAGATAATGCTAATCCATTGCTTTCTCGTACAGTTGGTGCGACGACTATATTGATATCGAATAGCAAGTCTTTAACTAATTGCTTTATAACCAAGGTCTGTTGCAAATCTTTTTGTCCAAAAATAGCAAAGTGGGGTTTAGTTGCATTGAAGAGTTTAGTTACAATCGTTGCAACTCCATCGAAATGCCCGGGGCGCTTGATTCCTTCGAATTTATCGACAAATCTGGTTGGCTTTACCATGGTTGAATAGCCGTCTGGATACATTTCTTCAACTGATGGTGCGAAAAGATAATCTATACCGACAGATTGTGCTAATTCTTTATCCCTTTGGAAATCTCTCGGATAGCGCTCGAAATCTTCATTCGGTCCAAATTGAGTTGGATTAACGAATAATGTTACGATTACTATATTGCCATAATTTTTAGCTATGTGCATCAAATTGAGATGGCCTTCGTGGAAATATCCCATAGTTGGCACACAAACAATTATGTCGTTATTTTTGCGGTGTTTTTCGGAAATCTTCTGCATTTCTGTAACTACACTAATTACTTCCATTTCAATTCACTATTTGTTAAACATTACTTTCCCATTCGATATATTAGTTAGCCTCTTTATAAACTCATCCTTTTTGTTTCGAGGGACTTCTGCAATTATCTCTATCATATCTCCGAAGTTTTCTTTTATGTTAATTAAATTTTGGAAAATTATATTTTGATTTTGAGAATAAGTTGTGTAGTCGATAGTAAATGATATAGGAGTTGTAATTGGTAAAGTGATTATTTCGGCTTCGGAAAGTGCTTCTTTTGCGGCTCCATAATAAGCCCGATATAAACCAGACGTTCCCAATTTAACACCTCCGAAATAGCGTGTTACAACAACGAGAATGTTGGTTAAATCGTTTTCTTGAATTGCTGCTGCAATGGGTTTTCCAGCTGTGCCATTTGGTTCTCCATCATCATTATAGCGAAAAATGTCTTTGTTGTTACCAATGAAATATGCAAAACAATTATGGCTTGCATCATTATATTTTTTCCGAATTTCTTTCAGGATTGAATTAACTTCATTGATAGTGGCTATTGGAAACGCTTGACCGATGAATTTTGAATGCTTGATTGTAATTTCTGTATAAGTTTTTTCTTTTATGGTTCTGATATATTCGTTATATTTGGGATTATTGTGTTTCATTTGTAATCAAAAAATGAAAATTGCTATTGTTTGTTATCCAACTTATGGTGGAAGTGGAATTGTTGCCACCGAATTGGGTTTGGAACTTGCTTCCCGAGGCGAAAAAGTTCATATAATTAGTTACTCCACACCAGTTAGATTAAACAAATTTAAGGAAAATATTTTTTTCCATAGCGTTGATTTGCCAAACTATCCTTTATTTGAATTTCATCTTTATTCCCTTTCTCTTGCCGGAAAGATTGTTGAAGTAGTTGAAAAAGAAAACATCGATATTATCCATTGCCACTACGCAATCCCACATACAATAAGTGGGATAATCGCAAAAGAAATACTTCAAGACTACCAAAAAGTAAAGATTCTGACCACTTTGCATGGGACTGATGTAACTTTAGTAGGTAACCAACCTATTTTCCGTCCTTTGATTCGGTATTCATTGAACAAAACTGATGCTATTACATGTGTTTCGGAGTTTCTTTATCATTCTACAATTCGCGAGTTTAACCCAATTAAGCCCATAGATGTTATTCACAATTTTGTCGACACCTCTGTTTATCGAAGATTGGTGCTTCCGGAATTACGTAGCGAGTTTGCTAAGCCCACCCAGAAAATAGTTCTACATATTTCAAATTTTCGCCCTGTAAAAAGAGTAACCGATGTTGTTGAGACCTTCTATAGAATTAGAAAAGAAGTAGATTCAAAATTGGTGCTAGTGGGCGATGGCCCGGATATGCCGAAGGTGGAAGCTCTCGTTCAAAAGTTGCAATTAGAGAATGATGTATTCTGTCTTGGAAATCAAATTTCGATTGTAGAACTGTTATCTATTTCCGATATTTTCCTTTTAACAAGCGAAATGGAAAGTTTTGGGCTCGCCGTTCTCGAAGCAATGAGCTGCGAACTTCCAGTGATATGTTATAATGTTGGTGGCTTACCAGAAATAGTCGAAGAGGGTAAAAGTGGATATTTAGTTGAATTTGGCAATATCGAAGAAATGGCTAAAAAGGCTATAGCTTTATTAGAGAATAAAAGCAAACATTTAGAGTTTTCTCAAAACGCTCGTTTGCAAGTGATGCAGAAATTTGACTCTCGAATTATTATAGAAAAATATTTAAATTTGTATTTATGTTTGATTAATGGAGTCTAACTATGATAAAGCGATTTTTTGCATTCTTTATTTCGATATTCTTTTGCTTGCAATTAAATGTAAGTTCGCAGGAAATTTTTCCAATGTCGCTGGGGTTGTTACTTACAGGGAAGGGTTGTGTTAATACAGTTGATCCACCGCAAGGTATCAAAAACGATTTCCAAGTAAGCCCTCTTCCGGATATTGGAATATCATTCTATTATCCATTTAGCAATGATAGGAATTTCGGATTAATTGCAGACTTATCGTATTTAACGACAGCATTTAAATATAAATTATATAATAATTCGAGCGTCAATTGGCGAGATGAGTTTCATTATTTCAACATTGGTGTTGGTACGTACCTTTCTGGGTTTTTCCTTTCATTAAATCTTGGAATACCTTTATCGGGAAAGGGGTATAATTTCGGTCCAAGCATTAAGGATTTTGACACGAAAGATTTGAGCACAGTCCTCCAATTGAGACTTGGTGGGGCAATTCCTCTTATGTCCGACGAGGTAGGACGACTGAATTTGCTCATATTCGGCGATTATAACGTTACCGGTGTTATGGCAAACGATAACAATTACAACCCACGGATAGCCTCTCTTTCAATAGGTTTGAGCTATTTATTCCATTTTGAGAAGTAGAGATTGACATAGTACATGGATAAATTCGTTGTTCGAGGGGGGAAAAAACTTAAAGGGAAAGTAAGAATTTCCGGTGCCAAAAATGGTGTGTTGGCAATGATGCCAGCAACCATACTCGCTCCAGGAACCTATACGCTAAAGAATGTTCCAAACTTGCGAGATGTTTGGACAATGTCCCGTTTATTGAATGATATGGGTATTTATTCTGAACTCAACGGGGACGAGTTGTTCGTTGATTCTCGAAATATCAATAGTTTCGAAGCGCCCTATGAGCATGTTAAGAAGATGCGCGCTTCCTTTTATGTTCTTGGTCCTCTGGTTGCACGTTTTGGACGCGCTAAAGTTTCATTGCCGGGAGGCTGTGCATGGGGTCCAAGGCCTGTCGATTTACACTTGAAGGGATTGGAAAAATTAGGTGCTGAACTAAAGATAGAAGGAGGTTACGTTGTAGCATCTTCTAATGGTTTGCGAGGTACAACGATTCACCTCGATGTTCCAAGTGTTGGTGCTACTGGGAATATTTTAATGGCTTCGGTTTTTGCGAAAGGGACCACCATAATTTCGAATGCAGCGATAGAACCCGAGATAACCGCTTTAGCAAAATTTCTTGTTAAAATGGGAGCAAAAATTAATGGTATTGGCACAAATATATTAGAAATTGAAGGTGTTGAAACTCTTTCGCCCACTAATGAAGTGGTAATTCCCGATAGAATTGAAGCTGGAACATTTCTTATTGCTGGTGCAATTACCGAAGGAGTTGTTACTATCGAACGTTGTAACCCTTATCATATTACTTCAATAATTTCTAAATTAGAAGAAGCAGGGTGCGATTTGGAAATTCATGAGGACAAAGTTACTGTTCGATTAGAAGGACCCCCTAAACCTGTTGACATTACAACTGCTGTGTATCCCGGATTTCCCACGGATATGCAATCTCAATGGGTTGCTTTTATGTTGAAAGCACAGGGAGTAGCAAAAGTTACCGAAACAATTTATCCTGATAGATTTAAGCATATACCAGAACTTCAAAGGCTTGGAGCACAAATTGAAATGAGCGAAAACACTGCAATAGTTTATGGAGCAAGGCCCTTGAGTGGAGCATCTGTTATGGGTTCAGATTTACGAGGAAGTGCCGCGTTGGTTCTTGGAGCACTTATCGCCGAAGGAGAAACCGAAATCCTTCGAGTTTATCACATCGATAGAGGATATGAGTCTATAGATAAAAAACTTAAAAAACTTGGGGCTGATATCGAAAGAATTCCTACAGATATTTATTAGAAGGATTAAATGCTAGTTAAAATTCAAATTTTGTTCTTGGCATATTTTGTGTTTATTTATCAATGTTTTTCACAGCATTGGGTTGCAAAGGGGCAAACCGACTTTTTTAAGAAAAACTATCAAAGTGCAATCCAAAACTTTAATCGTGCAATTGAATCTGGTGATTCTACTTTCGACGCTTTTTATTATAGAGGTCTATCTCATCTTTATTCTCAGGATTTTTCTAATGCATTGAACGACTTAAATATCGCTGTTGAAAAAGGCAACAAGTTGCCCGATGTTTATAACAATAGAGGTTTAGCCTATCTTTATCTTGGAGAACTGAAACTTGCAATGGATGATTTTTCTACGGCTATTGGCCTCGATTCCAACTTTGCAGAGGCATATTCTAATCGGGCGTCGGTCTACATCGAAATAGGCGATATAGAACCGGCTCTTCAGGATTTAGAGCGAGCAATTAAGTTAAACTCGAAGAACCCTCTTAATTTCTACGAACGGGGGCGTGCTTTCTATAAATTGAAAAAATATAATGAATCTGTAAAAGATTTTAATAAATGTATTGAACTCGGATTAAAAAGCCCTAAAGTTTACTATAATAGAGGCAATGCCTATTTCAAACTGGAGAAATATCAATTTGCTATTAAAGATTATTCAAGATGTCTTGAATTGGACTCTTTGGATACAGAAGCATTGAATAATCGTGCTGTCGCATACGATAAAATTGGGAAAACACAACTTGCCGACAAAGACCGCCAGCGTATCGGCAGAATTGCCGGTAACGAAAATCTCTTTATTCCACCCGAAAAAATAAAATATAAAGATTTTAGGGATAGTTTGGGAGCGTTTTCTGTGAAGGTTCCGGAAAATTGGTATATCATCGAAAAAAATTATTTGGACTACAACGAAGTTATCATCACACCAGAGCAAATAAAAAGCGATTCGGATTATTATAATGTTGGGATTAGGCTCTCATTCAATAGAAATATGTTCCAAAATTACGGTGTTAAGACACCCGACGATATTATTAATTTTTGGAGAGGAAGTATGGAGAAAAACTCAAAAGACTATAGTTACTACCAATATCTTCAACAAAAGCTATTCACCAAAGGGGGGTATACCGGTAGACTTTTCGAAACATTAGTTCAAATCAGCCCGAATACAACAACGCTTCGTTTCTATGAATTGGCTTTAGCCAAAGAAGATGTTTTATTCTTTGCATTCTTTCAATCCCCATCTAATCAGTTTGAATTCTTCCGCAAAATTTTTGACAATGTTATAGAATCAATCCAACCTCTATATTAATTGTGAAAGATTTGTCCTTTCCATCGGACCTTTTTACTTAGCAACAAAAAGGGTGCAATTAGTTCCATTAGAAGAAAGAAAACTACAAAAAACAGATAGACAAAATATTTTTGTTTTTTCAAGATTATTAACGATGGAATTGTGATAACAGAATCTCCAACGATGCGAATTAATAGAAGAGTTAACACATATAAGAGGTGTTGGTTCCAAAGGAAGTAGATTAACCCGGCCCATATTGCTAACGATGAAAGGACGAATATTGCTGCCCGCCAACCAAGTTTGACTCCACCACGTGCCCAACGATGGTGTTGCAGTATATATTCAACAAAAGTATCGCAAGGTTTCGTATTAACAAGTGTATCTGGGTGAATGAGATAGCGAACTTTATACTTTGTTTTATGGATTGCTTGCTGAAGTGCCAAATCTTCGGTAACAGAAAAGGGGATTTTGCGATAACCTCCCACGTAATCGAAGGCATCTCGTCGAATTGAAATGTTATTGCCATAACATCCAAGCGGTTGGTCATTACCAATTCCGCCGAAAGCCATTGTATGCATATAAATCCATTCAATTGATTGGATACGGTCAAACAAGCGAGTTCCAGTAACATTAGTAAACGAGGCAACAAAACCTACGTTCGAATCTTTATAGCATTCAACCATTGTGGAAATCCATTTTGGTGTTACGGTGCAATCGGCATCGGTTATAAGGACGATTTCACCTTTGGAATTTTCAATACCAATCTGTAATGCTCCCGCTTTTCCCATCATCCCTTCTTTCTGTTCATTGTTTTCAATAGTTATTACCTTTAAGTTTGGAATTGTCTTTTGCAAATTGTGAAGTATTTCGCCAGTTCGGTCTTGTGAGCGGTCATTTACAGCAATTATTTCGAATTTGTCTTGTGGGTACTTATTTTGGGAAACGGACAAAATGCACTCTTCGATGTTCTTTTCCTCGTCTTTTGCCGGAATCACAATGCTAACATAAGGAGTGTAATTTTCGGATTTTTGCTGTCTGCATATTTTTTTTTCTCGTATAAAACCAATTAGAAAGAAAATGGTTCTTAATCCATAAATAATTGTACTGAGCGCAAGAATAAACTCATTGAGCATAAAGTGAAATCCTATTCTTCCCTTTTAAGAAAAAGAGCCCGATGATGTTATATGTTAAGCGGAAAATTGTCATTTGCTATGCTATAATTCTTTCCGTAGTCTTGCAACTGGTATTCGCATCTGTTCGCGATATTTTGCTACTGTTCTTCTTGCTACGATATAGCCAAGTTTTTTGAGTTCCTCGACTATTTTTTCATCGCTGTATGGTTTATCTTTTGGTTCGTTGTTGATTATTTCTTTTATTATCTGTTTGATAACTTTTGTCGATACTTCCTCTCCGTTTTCACTCGGTAAAGATTCGCTGAAAAAGTATTTTAATTCGAATGTTCCGAATTGCGTTTGAACAAATTTGTTGTTCACGATTCTGCATATTGTAGCAATATCGAGCCGTGTATCTTCGGAAATATCCTTGTAGATTAGAGGTTTAAGAGCGGAAGGTCCATAGTAAAAGAAATCTTTTTGTCTTCCAACTATTGCAGTCATTACTTTAAGCATTGTTGCTCTTCGTTGCGAAAGAGCCTGGATTAAAAATTTCGCATTATCGTATTTGTTCTTTATCCATTCTTTTGTTTCTTTGTCTTCTTTTTTCAATTTGGCATCTTTTCGCATCTGTTCATAAACTTTGTTAATTCTCAGAGTTGGCACTGTGCTTTCATTTAATGTAACAAGGAGTTCGGCGGTATCTGGGTCTTTTTCGACGATGAAATCAGGAATAACGGTGTTGAACTCTGTTGGACTGTCGGAATATCCGGGTTTAGGGTTTAACTTTTTTATAAACTCGATTGCTGAACGTAGTTGCTCTTCGGTCATTCCCAATTGTTTAAGAAGATTGCTAAAATGCTTTTTACTGAATAGTTCATAACCCTCCGTTAAAATTCGGTATGCAGCTCCTCTTCCCTCGGTTTCGCGAGGAAATGCATTTGTTTGAGCAATTAAGCATTCTTGCAAATTGCGGGAAGCTACCCCGGGAGGGTCAAGATTTTGAACAATTTTTAGAACTCTTTCCGCATCATCAATGGTAACTGGTTTTAGAAGTTCAAGGCTCTCTTCATCGCTTATTCTATTACCGAGCACTTTTTCTACTCGATTTTTTGCCTCTTCGGAAATAGCAAATGCTGTTGCTGGATTATTGGGGCGATTGTCTTGCGAAGCATTTCTACTTTTTTGTCGCTCAATATTAAGCTCAGCAATAATTGCATTTGTATCTTCTACAATCTCAGAAAGCTCGCATCGCAGGTAGCCATCGTCCTCGACGTTGCCGAGGATTTGTTCACCAAGAAGAAGGTCCTCTTCCGAGAGGTTCAGCATTCGCAATTGTTCTGTTAAGTCTTGGCGGAATGTTGTAGTTGCTTTTATTTGAAATGGTTCCCATTCTTCTTCATCTTCGTAGTAATCCGCTTTCTGTTTGCGCGAAATTATTTCATCCTCCTCCCATATTCGTCGGTAATACTCAAAAGGGTCTTTTGTTTCTGCTATCTGGCGTTGTATATCTTGTCCAGAAACGTCGGCTTCGACAAAGTCAGTTTCGGTTTCGGCTGGATTTTCGGTAAAACCCAGATTAAACTCGTCCGATGAAGTTTGATAGGTTTCATAGTCTGATATTTCGAGAAAAGGATTTTCTTCGAGTTCAGCCGAAATTTTCTGCTCCAGTTGTTGCAAAGGCATTTGAAGTAGTTTCAAATATTGGATTTGTTGCGGGGTGAGAGTTTGGGATAAACTTAATCCAGTAATTAACCTTTGCTTCATATCCTTCCTCTCAATTTATTTGGAAAAACTATTATGTAATTTTGGATTTTCAATTGCTTCAACTAACTGGTTATACCACTGCTCTCCGAAACGACGAATTAAGGCATCCTTTAGAGTTTTATATAAGGGAGAATTGTGTCGTTTACCATTTGTAATTGCGGTTTTGCATTCAGGTATTCGAACATAGACAAGTTCGGTAAATGTAGATTTATATTCACGGATAGGGAAGAGTTGGCAAGAGATTGGTTTGCGGAAATTAATTTTCCCTTCGAAGAAGGCTTGCTCGAAGGAGCAACGTGCATTGCCATTTTCGAAAAATGCAAATACACATTTACCTCGATTAACAACATTTGTATAGTAGATTCCATTGTGAAAAACTATTGGACCTTCGTCATCGATGACTTTGTTCGAATCGAATGGAAGCTTATTTAAAATGTGTGGTAGAGCCTTTGCTATTTCTTGGACTTCTTCGGGTTTAATAGGTGCACCGAGTTCTCCATCGATAAAACAGCAAGCCCCCTTGCATTCTTCGAGATTACAAAGAAAGGGGCTTTCCATATCACATCTATTGTAGAATATTTCATTAAGAAACGTCATTGTAATTTAGTGTACATCGTAAAACACTAAAATAGTAAAAAATATGGAATTTGTTTCCTATTTAAAGCAGTATACCGATGGGCAAGAGTAAGGATATTAAAAGTTATACAATACAAGGATTGTTATAGGATTCATAGGTGTTTCAAGATTGATATCTGTTACAAATCCGAATATAAAATTAATTACTATTATTTTGCTGAATTAAGTTTTCGAGGTTATACACTATTGCGAATAAGTTTAGTTTCCTAAACCGTTGACATATCATTTCAGCAAAACCTTTGGAGTAAAACGAACCGATAGAATATACTGTGCCTCCGTAGGTAGTAACTTTCTGACTGTCTGGGATAAGCTCATGGATTCTTTCCTCTTGTGTAGGATTTTGTGGAACTATTATGACTTGGTAATTATCCATTCCCTGTTCTTTTTGTAGATACCCATCGAGCATACCATTCAATTCGTTGGAAATTAATTCTTCCTCGGGTGAAATTTTTTCATCAGCATGAATAAGTTCATTAATCAAGTCTTTGACCTGTGCAACCTGCTCGGCTGGCGGGTCTCGTTCAAGATAGTCGAGTAGTTTATTGCGGAGCAATACATATTTTCTATCGCGAGAATCTACATTTAACTCATAATCATATTGTTCTGGATGATAAGGTATGTTCCATTCAATAGCAAAGAATTGAATCAATGCTCTTTCTCGTGCATCGAGTTCTTCATCAATCATTGCCAAGTGGTGGAGAATTGCAATGATAATTTCGGCATTTTGTGGTTTAAAGAATCGTTTCAATAAGTAATTTGCTTCCTTGCGTTCAATTCGTAGGGCTTGCTTAACTAAATTCCAAAATCCCATTTTTTGTTGACCTTTGACCCAAAGACCCGTTCCAACCATTAGAAACACGGTAGACTGAATCATAATCAACGAAGTATCGATAATGCTTTCGATATCTTGTTTAATTATATAAGAAGTTAACCAAATAAAGCAATTTAAGAGCAAAAGCGAAAGACCCACAATTGACTGGCTTTCGGCTACTGGTCTTTCGTGCTTTCGTTTCCAAATTTTGTTGGTTTGAAGGTAAACTTGTGCAACCGACATTAGAAGCGAAATCCAGATAAATGTGTCTATTAATCTTTCGAGTTTTTCCATATATTTCCTTATGAATTTTATTTATTAATTATACTAAATTAATCGGATTTTCTTAAATTTTAAAATTCTTTTCTTATGAACAACAATACAAGACCCAATACAGCAAATATTGCTCCTATCGTTGATTTCCAACTATGCTTTTCCTTATGAAGGACTTTCGAAATTGGGAGCATAAGGACTGGCTGGAGCGACATAATTGTCGAAGCAACTCCAATTGGAGCATTAGCAATTGCAATGTAACTTAAAGTAATACCTAAATATGGGCCAATGAAAGAACCTAATAAGAGCAATAAAAAGGTTTTACCATCAAAAAGTAATTGAAGACGCTCAATTGTAATTCTTTTAGAAATATAGCCAATAGGGAGTAGTATTATGAAAGCAGAAAAAATGCGTAAAAAAGTAGCAATTAAAGGATTTAAATCGCCTTCGAAATATGCAAGTTTAGTGAATATAAGCCCTAAACCTTGGCCCAGAGCAGCAAGAAAACCCAAAACAATACCTTTTCGCGTTATCTTGAATTTCGATACTTCTTCGTTGGGTTGTTGATTAATAACTAAAATAATCCCAAACAAGGTAATTGCCATTCCAATTATTCCTATTGGCTGAATAATCTCGTTAAATATAAAATATGCAATTATAGCACCTATCGCCGGATTGCTGGACATTATCAACATAGTATAACGAGGGCCAATTTCGTCCAAACTTTTGAAAAGGAAAGTATCTCCAAGAACCAATCCAATTAAACCGCTTAAGACAAGGTAAATAAATTGAGGCTGGGTAAAAGCAAAATTTATAAAAAAAACAAAAAAAGTTATCAACATCATCAAACCTGAAATAAACAAACGTGATGTGTTTAGTAAAAATGACCCCGACCGTTTTACAATTGCCGAGAACACATACGGCGAGAATGACCATAACACAGCAGCAACGAAAGCACTAAGTTCACCAACCACAAATATCCTTATAAAAAAGTTCAAAATTAATTAATAATAAATGATTTTCTTTCGAATTGTATTTGATTAACTGTTCTTTGTCTTAGTTTCATTTAACTTCTATAGTTGTGCCGCATTTTTCTGAATTAAGGATGAAATAGCGCTGTGGTTGCAATCACATACGATTCATTTTATAAGAATTGATTTTTTGAATCTTTGCTTATTATAGTTTAGATAGGGGTAATCTTTTGTTTCCAAACGCGGTTCATCCTTTTTCTTATTTGAAAATCGCTTTCCCTTCGTATAAATAAGGACCAGAAAAATCGAAATATCTCTTTGAATATTTGTTCTTCGAGTAAATGTTGTAATTTTGTATATAAATGTAGGGAATTTTTGAAATGACTGAGTTGGATATGACTACAATGATAAAAGATGAGCATTATACTGAATTCGCTCCGGCGGAACGTATGTCAGAGGAAAAAATTTTCCAACTTTATCACTTAATAAAAGGACTCCCATTGCTTAAAGAAACGATTGATGCCATCCCAGAAGTCTTTTTAATATTAAATTCAAAAAGGCAAATAGTTTACGGGAATGCCCGACTTCTTGAAATGACCGGAGAAAAAGAATTGAAGAACTTATTGGGTAAAAGACCCGGCGAAGTTTTGAATTGCATCCATTCTTCCGAGAACCCGGCTGGATGCGGTACGACACTATTTTGTTCAGAGTGTGGAGCAGTTAAAGCTATTTTGGAGAGTTATGAAGGGATAAAGAGTAGTTATGAATGTAGAATTTTATCACTTGATAATCAAGCATACGACTTCAAAGTATATGCATCTCCATATAAGATAGGTGACGAACTTTTATCTTTTTTCTCGATTCAAGACATAAGCGACGAAAAAAGGAGGCAAGCACTTGAGCGTGTCTTTTATCATGATATAATGAATACAATTGGAAATTTATACAATATAGCGCAATTGCTGAAAGAAGACCCCGCAGAAATTAACGAATTTAATGAAACTTTGTATAATGTTGTTGAAGAGCTAACTGGGCAAATATTATTCCAAAGACAATTGGCTGCGGCTGAAAGAGGCGAATTGTTCCTAAACATCTCAGAAGTAGAATCTCTTGAAATTCTAAATAGACTAAAATCGGAATATTCGAAAAGTCAACTCTCAGAGAATAAAAATATAATTATAGCCGAGGATAGTACTAATGTTTCTTTCGAATCCGACGCTGGGTTAGTACAAAGAGTAATTGGTAACTTACTAAAAAATGCACTTGAGGCAACAGAGGTTGGGGGAAATGTAGTATTGAAAAGCGAGGAAAATGGTGATGAAGTAATTTTTTCGGTACATAATGATGTTGTTATTCCGTTACGAATAAAATTGCAACTTTTTAAAAGGTCTTTTTCAACGAAAGGCGTGGGACGTGGTTTGGGCACTTATAGTGTGAAGTTATTTACTGAAAATTACCTTAAAGGAAAAGTTGAATATAATTCCAATGAAAGGGAAGGAACTACTTTTTATATAAAATTGAAAAAGAAGTTCTAATTTGTAAGGTTAAGAAATAGGAACAATGTTATGGAAGTTAACAAAACTGTATGAAATTTTGTTTCTTTTATATTGTCTTGTTGTTGGCCTTGAATGGGGCATTCTCGCAAACGACCATTCCGAACAATTTGATGTCGCAAGAACAAGATGAAACATTTCGTAAATTACGTGAGGAATGGTTTGAAAGTCTCCACCGTTGTCAACCGGGTTTACCTTGGTGGTTGCTCGACCAAACGGCACGTGAAAGTCGATGGACAAAATCAAGTTATGAGAAAGTTGTGGGACTAAAACGGAAGGGCGATGTTGCTCTTGCTGAATGGGTTGCCGAAAATCGCATACTTGGGACTTGGTTTGAACGAGGTAGCAGCAACCAATCGGGACGCGTTCATACTGCCGATATCGATTTTAACGACGAGACGATTTTTCTTGCTTCCTCTGGTGGTAATGTGTGGAAAGGTAATCTCCAAGGTAATCAATGGGTTTGTTTGAATAATTCACGAAAATTTGCTAATCCTCGTATGGTTCGTATCATCCCAATGGGAAGCAAAAGAAGAGTTGTCGTCGTTGCGAATTCACCTACTGCGGTTTATTATTCGGACGACGATGGTTCGAGTTGGGAAAGTGCTAAAGGATTAAGCAATGCCCAAAAATGGGGGTCAGCAATTCGGGGAGTAGTATCATTAAATTATTCCGTTTATGTTTTAGTTAATGAATGGGATTATTCTCGATGGAAAAGTATGGTTACACTCTACAAGTCTGTTGATTCGGGAGTCAGTTTTTCGCCTATCTATTCAACCTATTTGAATTATTCTTTTTGTGATATTTGGTCACCACGATATTTTACAAATACGGTATATCTTGTATGCAAGGATACTCTTTATGAGATTCAAAGTGATGGTAAATTCAAACTCATAAGCATAAATACTTTTGTTGATTCATATACATCGGGGGTTATACTTTCGGGCTCCGTTGTTGGAAATAGGACGTATATTTCTCTTTTAGTTTTGACGACTGCCATAGAAAGTATCTTCTATTTTTCATCGGATGGTGGCAAAACATTTAGGAAAAAAGGGAAGCATAAGTTTTACCCTTTTGAAAAGAATAGTTTTGCTCAATCTGTAATTTACCCGGAAAGGTTGTATTTTGGACAAGTTCATTTTTATTGGAGCATAGATTCTGGGGCAACCTGGAGAGAATCTAATAAATGGTGGGATTATTATTCCGCACCAGAAACCAAACTTCACGCCGACATACCTGGGATTGTAAGTCTTGCATACTGGAATAAAACCACTAATAGTACGCAAGAATTACTTCTTATATGTACCGATGGTGGAATTTACGTTTCCTACGATGGTGGGGTAAGCGTTCGGAATCTTTCTCTTCGTAATTTAAATGTTAGTCAATATTATGGAGTTTATTCCTTTGCCAAGGAAAAACAAATATTATTTGCAGGCAGCCAGGACCAAGGTTTCCAAAGATGTTTGGTAGATTCAGGAGAGGTTTTAGCATTTGAGCAAACAATTAGTGGGGATTATGGACACTTAACTTCTAGTGATGGTGGTTACCATCTTTGGTCAGTTTATCCGGGATTTGCTATGCTTTATATCGGAGCAAATAACCAAAAGTTTAAATCTGTAACATGGGGTTTTCAAGGGGGCGGCTTTCTTTGGATGCCCCCACTTATTGCAGACCCTTATAATCCAAAAATAGCCTATATTGTTAGCGGTCGTGATAACTTTCCACAGACCGTACCAGCCTCCTTTATATATCGGCTCGAGTATTTAACCGATGTAGATAGTATTACTTACGAAATCTATCCTTTTAATTTTGCACAAGGCGACCCGAACAGGAAAATCTCTGCTTTAGCAATTTCTCCTTTAAATTATAATAACTGGTATGCTTTAAGTAACGATGGCAAGTTCTTTATTTCGACTGATGCCGGTGGAAACTGGATGATTGACTCGAGTTTTGCAGGTCCAAGCGGCCATTATTTCTATGGTAATAAGATTTTACTTTCTAAATATTCATCCGATAAAATTGTGGTTGCTGGTAGTGGATATTCCAACCCTGGGGTTTTTATTTCCTATGATAATGGGAAAAACTTTGAGCCTTTGGGAAAAAATCTGCCAAATACCTTATTCTATGATATTGAGTATAATGAAGATGAAAGTTTGATTTTTGCAGCTACACAAATAGGTCCTTTTGTCTATCACTTTGCCGAAAACCGTTGGTTCGACCTTAGTGGTATTGATTCACCTGACCAAATCTTTTGGGATGTGGAATATTTACCTCGTTCGAAAACAGTTCGGTTTGCAACTTATGGTAGAGGAATTTGGGACTTTCAAATAAAACAAATTACTTCTATCGAATCTCGCAATATCACTGATGATAAATCTCTTGCAATGTCTGTCTCGCCTAATCCTTTTCTGAATTCTATCCATATTCTTATTGAAAATATTCAAAATGAACCTACTACTATAAGAATTTATGATAGTTATGGCCGCTTAATAAAAGTTATATTTCAGGGTATCCCGAATGGAAATTATATGGAGTTTATGTGGGATGGAACATTTGAAAATGGTATAAAAGTGCCTTCAGGAAACTACATAGTGGTTTGTTCTAATGGTTTTCTCGTTCAATATAAAATGATAAATATGTTGAAGTAATATTTTATATAATACAGTATGCTTAAGCACATTGTCGTATTTAAATTAAAAGAGTTTGCCGAAGGAAGTTCTAAATCGGAAAATGCTCGACTAATAAAACAACAATTAGAAAAACTTCCAGATATAATACCACAAATTTTCGAATATGAGATTGGAATTAATTCTTTAGATGACCCTCGTGCCTATGATATGGTTCTCATTGCTTTATTCAAGTCGATGGATGATTTTCTAATTTATCGGAATAACCCCGAGCATATAAAGGTTCTTGAATTCATTATGAAACGTACTGAAGATGCAAAGGTAGTAGATTATTTTTTAGATGAAGAAGTATCAACTCGATAGTATTTTCCTTACCTTTTCTACGAAATATTTCTTACAAGGCTTCTTTTAGGGTTTTTGAGTACTTTTATGTTGCAAACTGTTGTGCTTTTCTTAGAAAGTATGATTTTCCATTTATATTTTTCTAAAAATAGCAATTATGTGGTCCTTGCTCGATACCCATGTAGGTGGATGGCTACTTGTATAGACACCTTTTTTGCTTTGAGGTAAGCGATTGATTATTTTTCTGAAAAAAGTAAAAGCCCAAGGCAACAATAAGTAAAAAACATTTTTACTGGTTTCAATGAGTTTGACAAATAAATTGGTTTTGCTTGAATGTGAAAATTGATGGATGTGGAGCAATTCGAGGTTGCATCTTTTTGCTGCATATTTACACCAATCGGTATTTATGAAAGATATATGTTCTGGAATGGAGCAATACCAATATTTATTCTTCATAATTTTCCATGTTATAGCATTAGTATTCCCCGAGGCAATAATAACTAAGCCGTTTTTTTTCGTGAGATTCGATATTATTTCGAGAAATTTTAACGGGTCATCTAAATGTTCAATCACATCGAAAGCAGTTGTGATTTCGCAGGAAATAGATATACTGTTTAATTCATAAATGTTGCTACAAACTATTTTTACTCCATTCGACTCGGCTTTTTCTCTTGCTTTTGGATTTATTTCGACCCCGAAAAGTTGAAAGTGTTTTTTGTCGAAGTTTAATAAGAATTGTCCATCCCAACAACCGATATCTAAAATTGAACCACCCTTGAAAATAGAGTAAATCCAATCGAAAGCAACTATCCAGTCATCTCTGTGGATTAATTCATATTGCCAATGCGACAGATTCCCATTCTCATATAGTTTGTTTAATTGTTCGGTAGTAGGACGAGGAAATTTAAAGAGTAGTTGACATTCATTACATTTATATAATAGGCTTTCTTGTAGTGGTTCTTCAACGACATTGACAGCAAATACATTGATTTGCGATACAGAGCCAAGCTCGAATACATTATCCGATGAACATGAAGGACAGACGATAGCCATTGATTATTACTTCTATAAATTTAATATCAATTACCTAAAAATATAATTCGTTATTTTTAAATCTACAAAATTATTGAATTTATATCGAAGACGAGCAAACAACTTAAATTTTTGGGGTATTCTTGTTTAGGATGTGTTAAATTCCAAACTGTCCCTAAAGCACCTTGATTTTGATTCCTATTTTTTGTTCGATAGTTTCGGGTGCAAGATATCCAACTCGTCTGATTAAGGGCTCTCCGCTTGTTAAGTCGATGATGGTGCTCTCTTTCTTGAATTTCGTAAAACCTCCTTCAATAATGAAATCTACTTTTCCTTCGAAATATTTTTTAACTTCGGTATGATGAATCGCCGAAGGGAGCCCAGAAATATTAGCGGAAGTAGCTGCAATTGGTCTGCCAAGTTGCAATGCCAGTTCAATTGCTTCTCTACAACTAGGGAAACGAATCGAAATTGATTTTAGTCCTGAAGTTATCTCGTCGGCTATGATTTCTTTTTTGGGGAGAATGATTGCCAGCGGTCCGGGGAGAAACTTTTCAAAAAGAAATGGAAACAATGTATGTGAAATATTGGCAATTTTTTCTATTTGTTCGAAGGAACCAACATGGGCTGCAAGAGGTTTAGTTGTTTCTCGTTGCTTTAAGGAAAATATTTTTTTTGCGGCAGTTGTATTGAAAATGTCGCAACCGATACCATAAACGGTGTCTGTTGGAAATGCAACAATGCCTCCTTGTTTTAATATTTCAACGGCTTGCGAAATTTTCTCGTTAACATTGAACATAAATGTTTTAAATTTGTTTAAAAAAGTTTAATTTAATAATTTTTAAATTTCTTTTATAAGTTTTTTGTGAGTGGCAGAGACTATGAAACCAGTTAAAACATTTATTGTAACAGCAAAGTTGCCTCAACGTATCGCAAAACTTAAAGAACTTGCCTACAATCTATGGTGGTGTTGGAACAGCGGTGCTAAAGAACTTTTTATTCGAATAAATAATAGGCTCTGGGATGAAGTCAACCATAACCCGGTGCTTTTAGTTAATCGACTTCGTCAAGAAGAATTAGAAGAACTTGCTTCGTCGAAAGAATTTGTTGCTTATCTTGATTCAGTTTACGACAATTTTCGAAGGTATCTTGAATCGGAGGGATGGTTCGATTCACTTGCAATTAGGAATGAAGGAACGATTGCGTATTTGAGCCCTGAATACGGTCTCAACGAAAGTTTTCCAAACTATTCTGGTGGTTTGGGTATTCTTTCCGGAGACCATTTGAAAAGTGCCAGCGATTTGGGACTACCTTTGGTAGGTATTGGTTTGTTATATCAACAAGGATATTTTCGCCAAAAGCTTACCCAAAGCGGTTGGCAAAATGAATTAAATATTGCTAATGATTTTTATTCAATGCCGTTGTTTGTCCAACGGGACAAAGATGGTGACCCATTGATAATCGATTTGGATTTTCCGTTGGGAAAAGTATATGCTCAAGTTTGGCGAATGGAGGTAGGTAAAGTCCATCTTTTCCTTTTAGATACAAATATTGATAAAAATACTATAGCAGAGTATCGGGATATAACAGACCAACTTTATGGGGGAACACGCGAGACTCGTATCCAACAAGAAATTATCCTGGGAATGGGTGGCTTCAAAGCATTGAAAGCCATTGGAATCGAGCCAGAAGTATGCCACTTAAACGAAGGGCATGCTGCCTTCGCGCTTTTCGAGAGAATCCGTCAATATATGCATAAGTACCATATTGATTTTCATTCTGCAAGGCAGATAGTTATTGGAACAACAATTTTTACCACACACACACCGGTTCCTGCCGGCAACGAGGTCTTTGAACAAGAATTAATAGAAAAATACTTTTCAAAATATGTGGCAGACGTTGGTATTCAAATGAATGATTTTCTATCGTTCGGTCAAGTAAATCCCTATAATACAACCGAAGGGTTTTCGATGACGGTTCTTGGGCTAAGGCTTTCAAGTTACAGAAACGGTGTCAGCCGATTGCATGGTAAAGTTGCTCGGCGTATGTGGGCTGATTTGTGGAAAAACATACCAGATGATGAAATACCAATTTCTCATATTACTAATGGTGTGCATACATTAACTTGGGTTGCACGGGAATTTTCCGAGCTTTTCGACCGCTATCTTTCCCCTCGTTGGCGAACAGAAACAGATAATCAGGATCTTTGGGAATTGGTCGAGATGATTTCATCGGAGGAACTATGGCGGGAGAAGCAACGGCGTCGCGTTCGGCTTGTCCTATTTGCTAGGAATTATTTGAAACAAAGGCAGAAAGGGTTTCTTCCCCCGGAACAGCTCAATAAAATCAATGACTATCTAAATCCCGATGCTTTGACTATTGGTTTTGCTAGAAGATTCGCTGCTTACAAACGTGCTACTTTGCTTTTTCGGGATATGGATAGACTAAAGGCAATTCTAACTAATCCGGAACGACCCGTCCAAATTATAATTGCTGGAAAGGCACATCCACACGATAATCAAGGTAAAGAGATGATTCAGTCAATTATTCATAAAGTTCGGGATTATGGTTTAGAACGATATGTTGTGTTCCTTGAAGATTACGATATGGTCATTGCTCGGTTATTAGTCAAAGGATGCGATGTATGGTTAAACACGCCAATTAGACCATTAGAAGCAAGTGGAACAAGCGGTATGAAGGCAGCAATAAATGGAACAGTAAACTTAAGCATACTCGATGGTTGGTGGGATGAAGCATTCGATAGCACAAATGGCTTTGCTATTGGGCATGGCGAGGAATACACTAATTGGGAAGAGCAAGAGTTAATAGAATCGAATGCTCTTTATGAAATTATTGAGCAGGAAATAGTTCCGATTTTCTACGACCGTTCTCGTATCAGTAGAATTCCGGAGCGATGGGTGCAATTTATGAAAAATTCTATTAAAACTGTTGCGGGCAAATATTCGGCAACACGAATGGTAAAAGAATACACAATGAAATTTTATGTTCCAGCGTTCGAAAATTTTTATAAGCTAACACGCGATGGTGCAAAACTTGCAAAAGAATTCAAGGAATGGAAGGATTTTATTCGTTCAGAATGGAAAGGCGTTCAAATATTAGGAGTTGGTTTCAAGGACGAAGGCGAAGCTTATATCGGAAAACCTATTAAAGTAAGTGCTAAGTTAAAGTTAGGGAAGTTAAAGCCAGAAGATGTTGAAGTGCATGTTTACTACGGTTCACTCGACCCACACGGCGAAATGTTTGATACAAATTGGGAAGTTTTATCCTTGGTGAAACATGAAGATAATGTCTATTACTACGAAGGTTCTTACTTTTGCACTGGAACTGGACAGCAGGGATTTACCGTTCGTGTTATGCCTAAACACCAACTATTGGTTAATCCTCAAGATTTATTTTGCCTTTGGGCTAATGGTTCGCAATAGTTATGTATTTGTCTAACATTTGTCGAGGTACATATGTTTAGAATTGCTACAGTTCTTATCACTACATTTCTACTTTTCTTCACATTCATAACAACAAGTTTTGCTCAGGATTGGGAATGGGCTTTTGGTGTTAAAGGTTCCGAGTTCGATTATTCCTCGGCTATCGTTACGGATGTTGATGGTAACATATATGTTGCAGGGTATTTTAGTAGTCCTAATATAAGTTTCAATTCATTGACTTTCCAAAACGGAGGAGGAGAGGATATTTTTATTGCAAAATTTGACAATAGTGGGAATGTTATTTGGGTTAAAACATTCGGTGGAGAAGGGAACGATAGGGCAATCGCGATGGTGGTGGATAAAGATAAGAATTTAGTTCTGACTGGTTCTTTCGAAAGTCCTACATTAGCATTTATGAGTTTTGGGCTAATTAACAGAGGAGGTGGAGATTTATTTATTTGTAAGTTTACCCCCGATGGAGATATAATATGGGCAAAAAGTTATGGTGGACCTTCCTACGAAGAACCTACAACAATCGCTACAGATTTGCATGGAAATATAATAATTGGTGGTGGGTTTTCAGGTGATTCTTTTATTATTGGTTCCGATACTTTAAAAAATTCTGCCATAGGATATAATGGTATCACCGATATTTTTGTTGCAAAATTTTCTGCTACTGGAAAACCAATTTGGGCAAGAAGCGCCGGCGGAGTTTCCTTCGAACAAGCCCATTCATTAGCAACCGACAAAGATAGTAATATTGTTGGCGCATTTAATAGTAATAAGATTGGTTTTGGTAAAGACACCTTGGTAAATATTGGTTATTCTGATATTTTTGCTGCAAAATATGATTCAAAAGGAAATGTCATTTGGGCAAAGGGAGGTTATGGCAAAGACAAAGATTGGGCAAACACTGTTGCAATAGACAACAATGGCAACGTATATGTTGCCGGGGAGTTTCTAAGCGAAGAACTCAAACTTGCAAACTATACAATCTCGAACAAAGGGAGCTATGATATTTTGTTAGCGAAATTTGATAAGGATGGGAACCTACTTTGGGCAAATTCTTTTGGTGAAGATGTTGATGATTATGCGAGATCCTTGGTTTATAGTAATGGATATATTTACCTAGGGGGTTATTTTGCCAGCAAGACTTTGGTTTTTGGGAATCTATCAGTAACAAACCACTCCCAAGAATTGACCTCGGACATCTATGTTGCTAAATTTGATGATTCTGGGAACTGTATTTGGGTAAAAGGTGCTGGCGGTGATGGCGAAGACCGAAGCTTCGATATCGCTATCGATGAAGATGGAAATGCTTTCCAAACAGGCAATTTCGAAAGCAAATACATTTATTTCGGTAAAGGTAATCTTTATAACTACGGGTATTCTAATGTTTTTGTGAGCAAACTCAATCCAAAATTGTCCGATATCTCTTTTGCTTTTCAGTTTACAAAACATGTAATTAGTTTTATGCACAACCCATCGGATGATTTAATTTTGGTGAGTGGAAAATGCTTCAATTCCGACGAATTAAAGATTTTTAATTTGTTCGGTGAATGTGTTTACTCCCAATCGGTTATTGGTTCAGAAATTCTTGTTGATATTCGTTCTTTGGCTGGTGGAATTTATTTGGTATATGTTTCGGGGAATTCTCTTTTCTTTATTAAGAATTAGTCGAAAGTCAAGTTTTCATAAATCCAAGTTGTAGCATATAGGATTCTACTCGAAGAAACCGTTTCGTAAGATGCGAGGAAATATGATTTCAATTGCCTATATCTTCAGCTCTACTGGATATTGAACTTTGACTTTTTATCTCGTCGTACAAATTGTAAAAAAATTTAAATAATTGTTTTTCAATAGAATAATTTTTTATAATTTTATATTTAGACATTTATCTAATTGAAATAATATTGTGAATAAAATGAGAGATAAAATAGAATTATTTAAAGTGATGTCCGACCCGAACAGGGTAAGAATATTGATGATGCTATTGGAGAAACCGTTGTGTGTTTGTGAAATTACTGCTATTCTGGGTTTAACCGCTGCAACCGTGTCAAATCATTTATCTTATCTTAGAAGAGAAGGATTTGTTGAGGACGAAAGGGAAGGGAAGTGGGTTAACTATCGGATTGCAAGAAATATCGAAAATCCGATAATACACAAATTGATTGAATTGCTCCCCGCATGGTTTGCAAATGAAAAGCAAATACAGGAAGATATTGAGAAACTAAAAAATGTTGATAGGTATAATATTACTTAACTTGTAGCAATAGAGATGATAGAAAAAGGGATTGAAATAAATTCTATAGAAACAGGAAATATGGGAATATTTTCGATTTCACAAAATAGGATAGATTATTCAACCGCTCCAATTGCTTTGCAGTTATGGGAACCAAATAATATCGGTAATATATTTAGTAAAAAATCAACAAGGGTTAACAAATGAGTAGAGTTTTTAATAGCTGGATTTTTCTATTGTCGATAAGTATATTGTTTCTATGTTGTATTGTTATAGTAGCAATTGTAACGTCACAGTGGGTACTGTTTGCACTGGGTGTAGGTTTCCTATTTGGTTTTGCTCTGCAAAAAGGTGATTTGTGCGGCTCATCCGCTATGAGTGAAGTTATTTTAATGCGGGATTCCAGAAAGTTATTTGGATTGTGGGTGGCTATTTTATCATCGATGGTTTTATTTGCCAGCTTCGAAAGTTTAGGTGTTATTCAGTTAGCACCTAAAAGATTAATATGGCTTAGCGCCTTGGTTGGAGGAATTATCTTTGGCGTTGGAACTGTTTTGGCTGGTGGTTGCATAAGCGGGTGTATGTACAAGGCGGCAACAGGGAATATTAACTTAGTTGCTGCATTATTTACCATACCGATTGGAATTTCGCTTGTTGACTATGGACCATTGCAGAGTTTTAACAAATACCTCTTAACTTTTGTTGTGAATGATTCGAGTGGTAAACCAATTACTTTGCACTCATTGTTAGGTGTCCAATATGGAATATTAGTTATATTTTTCCTTTTGTTGACAATAGTATTAGTTTTGATTAAGCAGAAAATGAATAGAAAAGCCCAAAGAATAAACGCAAAGAATTTTAGTGTAAAACAAATCTTTACTGCATCATGGAAGCCGTGGCAAGCCGGAATTGTCATCGGGGTAGTAGCAATACTTGGCTGGTTATCATCGTTGATGGTCGGAAGAAATTATCCTTTAGGGGTTACTCATGGATTAAGTTATACCTACCAAGCAATAATTGAAAATAATGTTGAATTTGTTGTTCAAAGTGCCAAAGATAAATTTCATATCTCGAAAAGCCCAACCAACTTAGAACCAATAGGTAAAATACAGAGCGGAGAATCTTTAAAGCCTGTTGCTACTAAACAAGAGTCGAGGAAGTTAAATGTTTGGCTAATACTATTTTTTTGGGGAACTATGGCTGGGGCTTACGTTTCCGGTAAAATGTCTGATAAAGTTAAGCTTTTGCCGAAAGAGCCATCGCAAACGCTGATTGCTATGTTTGGAGGATTACTGGTGGGAATTGGTGCCGGGATAGCGACAGGTTGTGTGATAGGGAATATTTTATCTGGATGGGCAATGTTCAGTGTTGGAATGATTATATTTGGAATTGCCACTCTTCTGGCAAATTGGGCTACGGCATATTTCTATTTAATGGGTGGAATGACTTTAAAAAAAAAGATAGAACGGTAACTTTTAAAAGCATAGTTTTGATTTTTCTCTTTATCAATATTGGAGTAAGTTTACACTCTGAGAATATTACAAATAAATTGTCATTAGACTTATCTGTCCGTTACCGCTTTGAGTTGTGGAATGGTATGAATGCAAAGAATTTTGGAGATAATGCTTCTATTGGAAATTTAAATGATAAATTACTCTTACAAAGATTTATTGCTGGATTTAGTTACCGGATTACCGATATGTTTTCATTAGGATTACACTTTCAAGATTCTCGGGCATTCGGTTGGTCATTAAGCCAAGCAAAAGAACCCGATGTATTCAAAATTAAAAAAGCGGGAACAAAAGAACCTTTCTACGTTATGAACCCTAACGAAGAATTCTTTGAAATATATGACCTCTATTTAGCAATTACAAATATCGTCGATAGTTTGTCTATCATAGTTGGCAGACAAAAGATTTTTGAGAGCGATAGTCGTGTTTTTGGTCCGGGAGACTGGGGTAATACCGGGCGATGGACTTGGGATGCACTAAAATTTACATATCGTTTTGGCGGCAATTACCTTGATTTATGGGCTGGTGGGACAAAAATCCATAATCCGTTGAAAATATCTATTCCTTTTACTGGGACTGAATACTGGGGTTTGGGGTTTTATTCTAGTTTCTTGTTACCATACAGTATTAGAATAGAACCATATATGGCTTTAAAGAAAAATGGTTCAGCCGATTATATTAAAGATTTAGAAATATTCAGGTATTGGTTCGGATTCCGATTCACTGACTCTGATTTATATAATATGGATTATGAACTGAATTATGTAAGGGAATTAGGGCGAGAAGCAGGTCAAGGTATTCGAGCATACGGGCTATTTGCAAGGTTTGGTTATAAATTTACTTTTCTTCCAACAAAGCCGTTGCTCAGCATTCGGTATTCTTACGCATCTGGTGGAAATAATAATGGAGGGAGAGTTTATTCTTTCGATCCGGTGTTCGGTGCCCAGGACAAATTCTATGGATGGATGAATATTGTTTCATGGTCAAATCTGGATGATAGAGAACTTGTTCTTGAGTTATTTCCTATGAAAAACTTATGGATAGAATTTAAATATAATTCATTTAGAATTCCATCAACGCAAGGTACTATAATTTTAGGAACAATGGAATTGAACGGTGCCGAAAATCATTTGGGGGATGAAATTGATTTGTTTGCAAGATATAATGCTGATGGCTCATGGCAGTTCGTTGGTGTTATAAGTAAATTCTTTCCAGCAGAAGCAGTGCTCGTAAACAATAAAGTAAGACCCAAAAGTGCTTTTTTGTGTGCTTTTCAAGTTACTTATTTTTTTAAACATTTCTTTTATTAGGGTAACTATGAACGATTCAAAATGCTTGTATTCGAGGATTTTACTCAGTTTATAACGACCAATATAGTTAAAGGATAAGGTTTTATGGAATGGAAGAGAGAAATAAAAGTATTTATTTACATAGTTGGAACATTTATACTCTTTTATAATCTGCCGATAGGCGAAAAGAGATTCGATGGAGCAATCTTTGAAGCACTGGAATTGATGAAGTGGTATGCCCGAGAGCATGTTATTTTATGTTTACTGCCGGCATTTTATATAGCTGGTGCCATTGGTGTTTTTGTAAGCCAAAATTCTGTGATGAAATATTTAGGACCGAGGGCCAACAAAAGATTAGCATACGGAGTTGCCTCTGTTTCCGGAGGTATATTGGCTGTTTGCTCTTGTACGGTGCTTCCACTTTTTACGGGGATTTATCTAATGGGTGCTGGTTTAGGTCCAGCAATAGCCTTTTTGTATTCTGGTCCAGCAATAAATGTGCTTGCTATTATTCTATCGGGAAAAATTTTAGGAATTGAAATAGCGGTAGCCAGAACAATAGGTGCTGTTCTGTTTGCTATAGTTATTGGTTTGATTATGGCTTTTATCTATGGAAAGGAAGAAATACAAAAAGTTGAGTCTTCTGCTGTTGTGCCGGAGACTGATGAACCCCGTCCACTATGGCAAACCATCATTTTTTTCGGTTCGATGGTTGCTATATTGGTTTTTTCGAATTGGGCAAAGCCGAATACAATCGAGGGGTTTTGGTTTGCTGTTTATAGTGTGAAGTGGGAGATTACAGTAGTTGCCTCTTTACTTTTCGGGGTTGTTCTGGTTGTATGGTATTCTGCGAGTATAGCGAAGACCGTTGGAGTTGCGGTTGTAACGGCTATTTTAGCATTCTTTTTCGATAATCCAAGCATACCATTTGGAGTTGCTATTCTTGGACTCACTTTTATAACGATGACCGGAAATGAAGAACTGAGAAAGTGGTTTGAGTCTACCTGGACTTTCACTAAGCAGATTACTCCATTATTGTTTCTGGGTGTACTATTTGTGGGATTTATGCTTGGTCGTCCCGGTCACGAAGGGATTGTGCCATCAAATTGGGTAGAAAGTGCAGTTGGAGGTAATTCCCTTTCTGCTAATTTCTTGTCATCGATTGTTGGAGCCTTTATGTATTTTGCAACGTTGACAGAAGTTCCAATAGTTCAAGGATTGTAAAGGCCCGGCATTAGCATTGTTATTGGCTGGTCCTGCTTTGTCGTTGCCGAGTATGCTTGTTATTAAAAGCGTAATTGGATGGAAGAAGACAATTATTTATGTATCGCTCGTTGTTATATTTTCTACTTTTGTTGGATTTATTTTTGGACTATTATAGGAGGGATAAAAATGAAGATACTCGTTTTAGGTCCCGGGTGTATAAATTGCATCACTCTCGAAAAAAGAGTTCGCACCGCTTTGGAAGATTTAGGGGTTCAAGCCGAAGTCGATAAGGTTACAGACTATCTCGAAATAGTTAAGTATGGTGTTATGAGAACCCCTGCTCTTGTAATCGATGGAAAGGTGATGCTTTATGGAAGGGTTCCAAGTGTAGAAGAACTTAAAAGAATATTTTCCGAAAGAGCAAACAAATAGCGATTACTCTGATTTTGTCGTTTTTATAACTAATGAGTGATGGTTGAAAAGTAGGTAAGAAGTCTTATTGATTTTTTTCGAACAAACCACGAGATAACACAATAACTATGCCTTCCATTGACTTGATGTGATTTTGGAAGACACGCTCCCGGAACCATTCCAAATCGATACACAGAATCTAATACTAAGTAAAAAAGTAAATGGAAAGAAACTTGTGTAGGAGTAACTCGATAAAATTTGGAGTTACGAGTCCGACTAATTTTCTTGAATACAGTTATGCTGTTATCATTGAAGTTCATCTTAGTAAGTTATGAAAGTTATTGTTTTTTCTTTGCACCTAATTGAAACCGCCTTTAGAGTGGAGGTTTAAATTTTTTGCCTAACTTCTATTTTAATTTACAATATCGATTAATTTGTCCTTTATAATAAAATTAAATTGTTTGTAGATGGTTGCGATATTCAAAATTGGGGTGGCTCACACTCGAACTATGTAGAGGAGTTAATGGATATTTCACATAATGGCTCTAATACCTAAATAATCTTGTGATATTTTCGTTATAACTTTTGCAAATTTTTCATCTGGAGGTTTTTATGAAAAACAAAAATCTTTTGAATTTCGGTCTTATTTCGAGCGGTGTTCTTGTCGTTTCATTCATTTTATATTTTACGGTCTTTAAGGAACAAATTTTTGCTCAACAAAATATAGGAGCATCGAAGCCACCGATAGAAATGAGTTCACCCGTGAAAATTTTGAACGATGCATTTCAATCTGCTGCCGAGGCCGTTATCCCATCCGTTGTAAGTGTCAAAGTTAAAATTACCCCATCCTCCGATAAATCCAGTTCATCACCATTTTTCCGTGATTTTAGAAAGTTCTTTGAAGATTGGGACGATTTCTTTAAATTTCATGATGATGATATGGAGATGTCGGCTGTTGGAAGCGGGGTTTTTGCAACCTCCGATGGTTATATCGTTACCAATAATCATGTAATAGAAAATGCCGATGAGATTCGTGTTACAACCTTCGATAGGAAAGAATACAAGGCTAAAGTCATTGGAGCAGACAAACTTACCGACCTTGCGGTATTAAAAATAGAAGGTGATGGTTTTAAACCTGTTCATTTTGGTAATATTGAGGATGTAAAGATAGGTGAATTAGTAATTGCTGTTGGGAATCCGTTGGGTCTGAGTTCTACTGTCACATCGGGAATTGTTAGTGCCATCGGGCGCGGAGGACTTTCTTTGCAGCGATCTAGTGCAGCAATCGAAAATTTTATTCAAACTGATGCTCCAATTAATCCAGGTAATAGTGGTGGGGGGCTTTTCAATCTCAATGGCTCTTTGATTGGTATTAATACAGCAATAGCAACTAAAACTGGTTCATACATCGGATATGGCTTTGCTATTCCTGTTGACCTTGTTCGAACAGTTGTTTCTGAAATAATTAAAAGCGGTAAATTCACTCGTGCTCGCCTTGGTGTGAGAATTCGCACTGTTGACGAGACACTTGCTAAGTCGTTGGGACTTAAGGAAGTTAGTGGTGCTGTAGTTAATGATGTTTTAGACGATAGTCCAGCAAAAAAGGCTGGAATTGAAGTTGAAGATGTTATTATTGCTGTCAATGGGAAAAAGATTAACACTTCTAATGAACTTCAGACAGAGATAGCAAAACGTCGACCTGGTCAGACGGTCGAAATTTCTATCTGGCGAAATGGAAAAGTAATTAAAAAGAACGTTAAACTCGAACCGTTCGAGGACGATGAGATTATTGCTGGTGAAAATGAACCTTCAGAAAAAGGAAACAAGATAGAAGAACCCGTAACTTTGGATAAACTTGGAATTGCTGTGGCTCCGTTAACTCCAGAACAAAAAGAAGTTTTTGGAACCGAAAATGGAGTTTACATATTGCGAGTTACACGTAGGGATATTACTTTGGAGCGTGGTTTAGCTCCCGGTGGAGTAATTACAAAAGTTAATGACAAAGATATCCATTCGGTGAGAGAATTCAAAAAGATAATGGATTCGATGAAACCGGGCGATATTGCTCGATTCCGAGTTAAATATAAAGATACACAATCGATTGTTGCTATCGAAATTCCAGAAAAATAAGTGGGTTTATTCCCGAAACTTTAGAAAAAAGTAGCCCAAATATCGTATCGATATTTTGGGCTGCTTCTTTTTTGTTGTCCCGTTTAATTTACGATAGTTGCTCTAAGTGTCGGCAGCCATATCGAATATTGAGCAAGGATTTGTAATCTTTCATTTAGAATAAAATTGTTAATTTGTATTTTTTTGAATTTAATGATTATGAATATGCAATTTGAGCCTTTTAGAATTAAAGCGGTCGAGACCATACCAATTACCACACGTGAATATCGCGAAAAAAAACTTGCTGAAGCACATTATAATTTGTTCTATCTTCGTTCCGACGATGTTACCATTGATTTACTTACCGATAGCGGCACTACTGCGATGAGTTCGAAACAATGGGCAGCAATTATGGATAGCGATGAAGCCTATGCAGGTTCGAAAAGTTATTACAAATTTGAAGACGTTGTTAAAGAAATTACTGGCTTTAAAAATGTTGTTCCAACCCATCAAGGTCGTGCAGCCGAAAGGATTCTGTTTTCGATAGTTGCCGGACGAGGTAAAATTATTCCCAGCAATACCCATTTCGACACTACTCGTGTTAATATTGAATACACTGGAGCAGAAGCCATCGATTTGCCAACTTCAATTGGATTACAAACAGACGTAGTTGCCGATTTTAAAGGTAATATGGATTTAGAGCGGTTGGAAGATACTTTAAAAGCCTATGGTCCTGGAAAAATCCCGATGGTAATGATGACCGTAACTAATAATAGCGGTGGTGGCCAACCAGTTTCTATGGATAATATTCGACAAGCAAGTGAACTTTCCCATCGGTATGGAATACCGTTTTTTATCGATTGCTGTCGCTTTGCTGAAAATGCTTATTTCATCAAACAAAGAGAAAAAGGATACGAAAATAAAAGTATCTTAGAAATATCAAAAGAAATGTTTTCCTATGCCGATGGATGTATTATGAGTGCAAAGAAGGATGGTATGTCCAATACGGGGGGCTTTATTGCTACGAATATTGATGCAATAGCAGACAAAGCCAAAGTAATTCTAATTGTTACCGAAGGCTTTCTCACTTATGGAGGAATGGCTCGGCGCGATTTGGAGGCTTTAGCAATTGGTTTTAAAGAAGCTCTCGATGAAAAGTATCTTGAATATCGTGTAGGGCAAGTGAAATATCTTGGTGACCTTCTGCTTTCCAGCGGTGTTCCAATTTTAGTTCCAACCGGTGGACATGCTGTCTATCTCGATGCGCTGAGGTTTGCTCCACATATTCCACCAGAGCAGTTTCCGGGTCAATCTATAGCCTGCGAAATTTATCTTGAAGGTGGTGTCCGAACTGTAGAAATAGGTTCTTTAATGTTTGGCAAAAGCAATGAAAAGAGTAATTTTGTAAAGGGTAAAATGGAATTAGTCCGATTAGCAATTCCCCGCAGGGTTTACACGAAAAGTCATATAGAATATGTTGCCGAGATTGTTTCCGCTGTTTACAATTCAAGGGAAAAGCTTCGTGGAATGAAGATTACATGGGAGGCTCCTTATCTACGGCACTTCACTGCACATTTAGAATACATGTGATAAAAATAAAAAAGGGTGGGGAAATAGTAAGTCCCACCCTTATTCTTTCCTAACTAAGTAACTTATTTTACATTACCTGTAACTTTTTCCAATTTTTTCATTATGCTGAAAATAAACAATGCAGAAAGGATGCAACAAACGACGAATATTAGCCAAACTTGCCAAAGTTCGATTCTATCCCAGAAGAAACTACCTACGAATAGCAGTTTATTCCCAACCGCAGTTGCTAAAAGCCATCCACCTTGCATTAGCCCTTGAAAACGGGAGGGAGCGACTTTAGAAACAAATGAAAGCCCCATCGGGCTTAGAAATAGTTCAGCAATTGTTAAAATTAGATAACTGGAAGTAAGCCAATGTGGACCAACTCGAGTCCATTCTGTCAGTGAATTTTGGTGTATAAAATTTGGCGAAGGCAATCCAAACGAACCAATAAGCATTATAACGAAAGCTACTGTAGCGATGAGCATACCAATACCGATTTTTCTGGGAGTCGAGGGTTCCATATTCCTTTTACGTAACCAAGCAAAAAATGCCATAGTGGGAAAAGTTAATACTACGATGAAAAGTGGGTTAAACGCTTGGAATTTTTCAGGTTCAATTGGAGTGTTCGCTGGGGAATTTGTTATAAGTATGTAAGTCCAAATACCAAATCCAATAAATGCTAATGCGGAGAAAACTTTTTCTATGGGCTTCTTTCTTGTGAAAGCAAGGATAAAGCCGGCGATCGAGGCGATTAAAACAAGAAGACTGCCCAAGTTAAAGAATATTTGGTCAATTCTTCCGACCTCTTTCACGGTGTAGTCACGTGCAAAGAAAGTTAACACTAAGCCATTTTGATGGAACGACATCCAAAAGAAAATGACGACAAGAAATACCAGCAGAAGCGAAACAATTCGTGGTTTCTCTTCTTTTGTCGAAGCAAAGAAAATCCATGTTGAAAAGGCGACGAACAAGCCAATTGCTAAACCGAGAGCAAAATTATTAAAAAGAAAACTAAATATTAGAACTACAATAACGAATAGAATTATCGAATATATTAATGGCAAAAGGTTTTCTTTTGTAAGAAACGAAGCAACCGAAGGTCCTTTGTCTTCTTTGATGGCTTTAACTTTTTCCGGTAAATGTTTCCTAAAAGAAATGTAGATGATGAGAGAAATTAACATTGCGATTGCAGCAACAGCGAAAGCCATGTTGTATCCTTGCGAAAAGGCATCAATGTAGGCTCTTGAAAAGGATTCTAAATCGGTAAAGTTGAAACCAATAGAAACCTTTTGTGCTAAATTGGTGAAATGTTCGATTTTGTCTGGGTCTACAAGTTTATGGTCAAGGAAACTATGGCAAAGGGCTGGTAAATTTGCATCATGGAGAAAACCTTTTGTAGAAAGGAACCAATTCCTTATTCCAGTTGCTGCGAAAGGGGCAAAAAAGGCACCAATATTTATACCCATATAGAAAATCATATAAGCGGTGTCGCGAAGATGAGAATATTTGGGGTCGTCGTAAATTTGCCCTACTATTGCTTGCAGATTTCCTTTGAATAAGCCATTTCCTAATGCAATTATAAACAATCCTATCACGGTAATAGGTAATGTCATACCCGGAACTGAAATGAGTGCATACCCGATGAACATAACAATTAAGCCAAACATTACCGTTGACTTATATTTGCTTGTAAAGTCGGCAATTATTCCACCGATTAGGGCTAATGCATAGATTGCAAAATAGAACCAGCTGTAAATATCACCTGCGCTTTCCGCAGAAAGGGCAAATTTTGCCTGCAAAAAAAGAACCAAAATAGCCATCATTGTGTAGAACCCGAATCGCTCTCCCATATTGGAGAAGAAGGCTATAACAAGACCTTTTGGGTGATTTTTAAACATAGAACCTCGTGATTATTTAAACATAATTTGTATTATGCTAATGTAAGTATTGGTACAACAAATTGCTGAATATCACCATATACAACTACCTGCGATGAATTAGTTATTACAACATCGATTTCTGTTCGGAAGCCCATTTTTTCGTGCTCAATATAAATTCCTGGCTCTATCGAGAAGCAACTCCCCGGAATAATTTTTCTTTCGTCGCGGGTCTCGAGGTTATCCATATGTGTTCCGTTTCCGTGAACTTCCTCGCCGATGTTATGCCCCGTGCGATGCGTAAAGTAGTTGCTATATCCTGCTTTGGTAATTACTTCCCTTGCTGCGTCATCTACTTCATACCCAAAAATTGGTTGATTGTTTGCGAAGCGTTGGCGAATTAGGGTTAAAGCAGTATCTCGAGCTTCGGCAACCACATTGAAGATAGAGCTGATTCTTTCTGGGATACTGTATCCAACGAAACCCATCCAAGTAATATCGTAATAAATACTCTTGTCTTCTTTGAGTTTTGCCCATAAGTCGATTAGAACTAAATCTCCTTCCTTGATTACTGCTGTGTTGGATTCTGTAGGTTCAAAATGTGGGTCAGCAGCATGCTCATTAACAGCAACAATTGGTCCATCATTGGTGGTTAAATTATATTCACCGAAAAGTTCAAGCATATACTTGCGAATTTCAAATTCTGTAGGATTATTCCCCGAGTTGATTTTACGCGCAATTTCCGCGAAAGCAGCATCTTTGATTTTATGCATTAGGGAACCAGCTCGCCGATGGCTTTCGATTTCTGCGTCTGTTAGATGAGATTCAAATAGACTAACCAAATTAGAACTCGAAACAACTTCAACCCCAAAACTTTTAACGAGTTCAACGGTTCCTGCATCAACAGTAGATACATAGGGTATTGAATTAAAAGGGGAATACTGCATTGCTACTTTTTTCGAGTTTCCGAGGATTGTTCTTAGAAGATTATATTGTTCTTCCCACGGTAAATAGATAAATTTTTCACCTGGAAGGTTATCGAGTTTCCATGATTCTATTCTATGAACAAGTTTTTTGGGGGTCCCATTTGCAGGAATAAAATAATACCAACGGCGCGAAGTGAACCTCTTAGGGTCGATGTTGAGAATTCGGATTGCGATGGGGTCGCGATTATGAAAGTCGTAGAACAACCAACCGTCCAAGCCTTCATTAAGTAATTCTTCTTGAATTTTTCCTATCTCCATATTTACCTCGTAGAATAAAATGAAAATAAATTACAAAATATACAATTTAAAAAAAAAGAATGAAAAATTACTATTATGCATCTCATTAGGAAAAAAGGCTACTCAAAATTGTTATAATTTTATTAAATTAGATTGTTTAATTTATTTAAATTCAGAGATAATGGAACAAATAGAAACACTTTCAAGTTTAGAAGGAAGGAAGTTACTCTATGAGATTTTTCAAGAACTGCGCTTCCAGAAGCAGATGTCCAACCTCTCCATCCTGTCTCTAACCTGGCGCATTTGTACACATGAGCGAGAAATTTCGCGCTATACCAAAAAAGACATTCAGGTGTTACATCCCCTCGGTTTCTTTTCTGGGACTGCTTTGTGGATGGAGGAAATAGTGAACCGTTTTTATTTTTCAACAATAAATTCTTTTGTATATCTTGGTGCTGCAATTTTATTAGTTTTGATTGGCGTCCGTAGGTTTAGTTCAACCGTAAGCGATAGCATTGTAATTGCTGGTGTTGCTTTCGAAGCTCTGATGTTACTTTTTATGTTTATTGTAATGCTTTTTTCTCCTAGTGAAGATGCACTTCCATTAGATAAGAATAACAATGAAAGTTCTGATGAGGCAAATCAAATTATAGTCGAGGTAGGTGAAATCGCTACCGACTTTGCTTCTGCAGTCGTCGAGTTGCAAATGATGAATGACAATATGAAAACAATACTACGCCAACAAGAGGAGCTTCTCGGCTTAGTAAAAGAATCCAATGAATTAACAAGACAGATAATATCGCCTAACCCTAAATTGATTGAAATACTCCAAGCAACTAATCAGTCTCTTTCCCAGTTCCAAAATTCAATTGAAAAACTTAATAAAGCGGCACAGGAACTACAAAAGGAAGAGGTTGAAATTGCGGTTAGACAAGAGTTGGAGAAATTTTTTGTTAATTTCTTAAACAATAAAGATGCAAAGAAGTAAAAGGCGGAAAAGAATAATAGAAATATATTTCATACTCTATCTTGCTGCTCTTGTATTTATCTTACCGGATAGTAGTTTCAGACCTGGCAACGGTAATTCGAAGGATGTTATTGGTGATTTCGCTAGTGGATTTTCACTAATACCCGAAAAAACTTCTATGTTATGTAAAGTAGTAGTTGAACCTAATGGTCAGAAGATTGTCTACGTTGACTCTGTGAACACGATATTTTATACTGGTGACTTCGAGGATGTGCAGTTTGAATTTATTTTCGAAGACCAAGCAACTAAACAAACTATCTCATTAATTCCCGGAAAAACCCAAACTATTAAATTTTTTCGAGTAGTTGAAATTCCTGAGAAGAAAGCGGCAATGTTTTTTTGGCAACCTCGACAAATAGAAAAATTGAACAATGCATATCTTGTTCGTGTTGTTGCAACGGCTAAAAGTAAAAGGATGTTTGGTGAAAGGATTCCAGAACAATTTACGTATAAGGCAACAACCTCGTTTACTTTGATAGTCGTTCTGATGAATGCTATTACTGGGGAGCAGAGTATCGCACAAAATTCCCTTCAACAAACTCCACAGGGGCAATTTCCATTTCTTAACGAAGGGGGAACAATTCCGACCGGTTTCGGTGTTGGCAAAATTACACTTGCTACTACGAATTCTAATATTACTGCCATTGCATACCAACAATGGACGAATACTATTTACGCTTCTAATATCAACTTGGTTACCGATGTTAATTCTTCCGATTTGAGACTGAATTTGTATCCAGAACCCAAAAACAATGGTGGTGATGCTAAGATTGCCGAAATTAAGCCCGACTATGTATTAATTCGAGGAGTAACACCTTCGTCGGGTAAACTTACAGTAGAACTTTATGCAAAAAGGAAATACGATGGTCAAGAGGCTCGCACTTCCTTTGTTGTTGTGCCTCAACAAATCGAAGAACCGAGATTTAGGCGTTATATTTATCCCGGGCAAACGGATACCGTGGAACCTAATCTTCCACTTATAGGTTCAGATATTAAAGCGATTATTCGCGATGGGGACGATATTAGGGCTAGTAGTTACAAAGGTGAAAAAATATTTTTTACACCTCAAATT
>CAZPSM010000015.1:0-12249 GCA_964589125.1 uncultured Hyphomicrobiales bacterium
CTTGATTTTCAGAAACAACTTGGAGATTTCGGTTTGTATAGTCAATTACAACCCCATCGAAATCATCGAGAAACAGAACGTTCGAACCGCCTCCAATAATGAACCGCTTCTCCGATGAGAAATGTCCCAAATGCAAAAACTCGAGAACATCTTGTTCATTATGAATTTCGATATAATACTTTGCTCTAACATCAAGAGCAAAAGTATTATATCGATGCAACGAGTAATCTTGCTTAATTACCATAATACAAAATAATACAAAATTACTGAAAAAAGAACTACGAGAGAGTAGAAAAGCAAATTGATACACTATTAGACTGCAAGAGCGAATAGTCTCGGAAAAAGAAAAATTTTAAACTGGCAGAGCAAATTCAATAGTTTAAGTTTTTATAGCCTTATCGGAACAAGAATCAACTTAACATCTACAAGCTCATTGAAGGGGCTAAGGCACTTTGCTCCATATGGCGCATCATAGGCTCGATAAATTTCTTTTACATCGCATTCTGAACCATCTCGGAAAATCAACTTGCCTTTCGTTGTTCCGTAGCCATAGTATTTAAGCGTGGCTTTTTCATAATACAGATATTGGTAACAATATTGGACCTCGATATAATAACCGGTATTCTCCTCTTTAAATAGTTTAGAACCTTTAGAAGAAATGGTAACGGAATATTCCTGCCCGGAAAAGATAAAAGAAGTTTGTGAAATAATAATAGCTAAACAAAAAATCAATAAGAAGACATTTTTCATCCTGACTCTCCATATAAATTATGAATACATTTATAGTATTTGTCATAATTATGCTTTAAAGACGACTATAATGAATTAGCGCAATCGAACCGCAAGCCTTTCAATTGGAATAGCAATTTGGGAAGCAATGATTTTCCCTCCACACCATCTACCTTTACCGGAAGATGTTCCCGCTCCGCTTACAAAAGTATAGCCTTTATCAATTAGATGGAAATACAACTCTACATTTTCATCATCTGCAATACTATATCGCGAAATTTCGAGTCGCAGATTGTTCTCATCCATTCCTTTGTTCATTGGTTGGATATTTCTAACAAAAGAAGGATAATACCCAGCTGGTGGAGGAAGTTCGGGCTGTTGTTGTTCTCTTTGCTTAAAAATTGAACAAGATATTAGCGATAAAAATATAACCGTAACGGCTATGGTATTTTTCATATTTATATCAATCGCACGGTAAACCAAGTTTTTTAAGATAATTGCAAGGCGATTTAGGTGAAGAAGTAGGTTTTTTATTTTGACTCTTGGTGCAATCATAAAAAGCGGTTAAAGTTTGCATTGCTGCGGTTTTGCATCCTCTCTCCTCGGAACCATATCTGATTTCGTATCCTACAACAACACAACTATCATCGAAAAGAGGCGTAACAACCACTTGCTCTGGTTTAAGTGCGGCGGATACCTCTATTTTAGGTATCGAGAAATTCCCTATCCTTTTTATTGTTTGGCATTTAGAGGTTAAAATTACCTTGGAAAAGTCCCTATCGGCAAGTTTTATTGTAACATCCTGCGTTTCCAAATTAGTTTCTATGTCGAAAGTGGCTATTGAAAAATCGACACCTTCGAACACCATTTCTACCGTCTCGCCATTTTTAAAGGAGAAACTCTGTCCAATCCGAGTAAAGGTTATCCTTTTTGTAGGCAAACCAGTTACAGCTGTCGATATGTTTCCATCCTTGTTAGTAACTTTTATAGTATCGTAGACTATTTCGGCAATTATTGGACGCTCGTCTCTTTTGGCATAATCACTTGGATGAAAAATCATATCGAGTGTGCGACACGAAATTAGAGTGGCTAATAATCCCAAAAATAAAATCTTAACTTTCATAGAAAACTCACTCACTAACTACATTTAATCCATAGTACTTTTTGATGACTTCGAAAAATCTTTTTTCATACGAATTCCTTTTCGCACGTAGAGGCAGATAATGGTAAATTGCGAGATTTCTAATTTTCTTTAAGTTTTCCCAATACTCTTTGTTTAAACTTGGTTGGTCGCCTGCAGGAGGGAAATTCCCAATAAAGACCCAATGCTTCTTTATTGTATCTGGCAGTAAAGATAACTGATTATATGCTTGTTTGAACAAAAAGTTTACAGATGTCCAATCGGCATTTTGAACACCTTGAAGAATATTTACAAAATCAGCACTGTCTATTTTATCGTCGGAGTAAACAATTTTTGTATTATTCTTAGGACCATCGTTCCATATAGTAAATATAAATTGGTTTCCACCAGTTTGCTTTATAAAATCGAGCAAAAGGCTACTTTCTTGGTAATCTAATTTTTTGAAGAACATACCAAGAAACCTCGGAAATTTTGCCTCGAAGCACTCCCTTCTTAAATCTGGTGCTAATGTAATTTCTTCCACTTGAAAGTTTTTTGTAGCATCGAGCGAATCGATGATGTCCTTTTCCAGACCTTCCCTGGGGTTAATCAGCAATGAATAAATTTGTGTTGATTCAAAATTTTTATTGCCCACAAATTCTTTAACTTTTGCGAGCAGTTCACTCCTTGAAGTATAATTATAACAGTTTGGGAAAGAACCTGCAAAAACAAAGACAGCCCGTGGGTCATTTGCTTCTTTTTCGATTTTTTTGAGGAAATCAATAAATAAATCATTTGTGCTTTCATTCGAAAGGCTTATATCGGTTGTATCTTTAAAAATACCGAAAATTTTTTGATAAATTACTTCTTTCCAGATTTTTTCGCTTTCCCCGGGCTTTATTTTAAGTTCGAATTCGGATTTAGGCAACTTCGTAGAACCATATAGTTTAATTTGAAGGTTAGTTGGATTATATTTCTCCATCAATAAATTGGCTAATTCTCTGGCAAAAGCACTATCGTGCTCGGGATTTCGCAAGTAGTCATTATTAAAAACAAAAATTCTAAGTCTTACGTCGGCTGGCGGTTGCGACCGAAAGTAATAAATCAATGCAAATATTATACCAGCAAAAACAAGTAGTAATACAACAACTTTAGTTTTGTTCATATTTACTTACTCCTAAATTGTCCTTTATTTGATTTACATCATTATGTATCGAATGTAAATTGTAGAACTTCATATTATCTTCGAATTTTTCTGGCTCAAGGTCGCGGAAATTTAAAAAGAGTTTCCTGATTTTCTTTTCAATCAATACTGGATTTTCTAACAAAATCCCATAAAGTGCAAACCAAGCAATACCTACAATATAGAACAAGCCTATCCCAGCAAATGTCAATACTGAGTACACTATTATAACAAAAATTGTTTGAGGAAGTAAAACCTTGATAAACTCCCACCAAGTTAATGTAAAGTATTTGTTACCGAATGAATCTATAACTAAATAAGAATCATAAGTAAAAATTCCAAACAAAATTAGTTTGACTATGCCGAGTAAAACCAAAATTGTCCCGAATGTCTTCTTCTGCAACTCCTTTTTGTGCATATTGCTACCTGCTAATCCACCGCTTGCAAGGATTGCTAATGCACCATCTAAAAACGAAAAAATTAGGGCTAAAGCGGAAGGCGGTATCCTAATTAACCTTGCTAAGTATTGCAAAGTTTCGTGCGAAACGAAATAATCGAAGAACAAAACTATTATGCATGCTATACCATAGACAAGATATAGTTGTTTTTTTTCGTAAAAGATTCCTAAAAAATTTTCCTTTTTTTCGTCGTATTTTCTTTTGTCGCTACGGGATTTTTTTAGTCGCTCATACTGCTTGAAGATGACATTAGAAAGGTCCCTTAAATCTTGCATATTTTGAGCCATATAATCCTATATGATTATGAATACTATCTAAATACTCATTTACAAAAATAGTAAAAAAAATATTTTTTCCAAATTTTTTTTTTGCTCTCTATTTCGCAGAAATAAAATTAAAGAATTTGTTATTTCCCCTTTCTTTTGTTATCTCTTCTTTCTACTGATAATCTCAAGACTATGGATTTTGAAAATATCGTTAAAAAAATTAATTTTATCTTTCTTTTTTGTCAACTTTTTTAAAAAGTGAGCGATATTATACTCGAAATTAGGCAGTTAAGTAAGTCCGTCGATGGGCATCAAATTCTGAAAAATATTTCTCTTTCTGTTCGCAAGGGGGAACTTGTTTCAATCATAGGTCGTTCGGGCTGTGGCAAAACAACACTACTTCGCTGTATCAACTGCTTGGAACGATTCGATTCCGGCTATCTTCGTGTCGATGGAATAGCAATAGAACGTGGTGATTACACAACATTTCACAATGGTGAAAACAAGAATAACACTCGCCGTTTGAGCAATGGAAAAAAACGTAAACTCGAAGAAGAATACCAAGAGAAAGCATACCAAATTCGTTCCCGTGTTGGTTTGCTATTCCAAAACCTAAATCTTTTTCCCCATTTGACAGTGCTGGAAAATATAACAATTGCTCCACAAATTGTAAGGAAAGAACACAAGGCATCGGCAATTGCACGTGCAAAAGAATTACTCGAAAAAGTTGGGCTTTCTGGTTTCGAAAAACGCTATCCATACCAACTATCTGGCGGACAAGCCCAACGTGTTGCAATTGCACGCGCACTTGCTATGAACCCGGAACTTATGCTGTATGACGAACCTACATCGGCACTCGACCCCGAACTGGTTGGCGAAGTGTTCAAAGTTATGCAAGACCTTCACCGCGAGGGTATGACTCAAATTATTGTTACCCACGCTATGAACTTTGCAAGATCTGCTTCCGATTATGTAATTTACATCGAAGAAGGGGAAATAGTTGAAATTGGTAAACCCGATGTTCTATTTTCTGCTCCCAATGACCCGCGGACAGAAGCGTATGTACGTCTTTTCAAGGAGTAATAATAGTGGTTAAAATCGGAATTCTTTTCTTCTTTTCTTTCTTTTCTACTTTTTCATTTGTTAATACAAAAGTTTTAGGACAAGAGAAAAAGACCCTTCGTTGGGCCGCCGATGCCGAAGGCAATGCACCATATATTTTTCAAGACCCCAAAATACCTTCGAACATAATCGGTTTCGAAGTCGATATTATTAAATCTATCTGCGACATATTGGGAATGAAAGCTGAGTTCGTTCAAAATCAGTGGGATGGTCTAATTCCGGGACTCGAACGAAACGACTACGACGTTGCAATCAATGGATTGGAAATTACCGAAGATAGGAAGAAAGTTGTGAACTTCAGCAACCCATATTACATCACACACGAGCAACTTGTTGTAATGAAGGGCGTTGACTATATCAACGAACTCTCCGATTTGGTTGGGCGCCGTGTAGGTGCTTTGAAGAATTCGCTTGCAGAAAGAATTTTGAGGGCTAAAGGTGGAATAAATGTCGTTACATACGAAGGCGAAGTTAATGCATTCGTCGATATGAAAAATGGTCGCATCGAGGCTGTCCTTGTCGATGCCCCGATTGCTTTGTTTTTCACTGGAACGAACCCGGAATACAAAATCGTAGGTCAACCAATAGGCGAAATTTCCTATGGTATTGCCCTCCGAAAGGACGATACATTGCTTCTTCGCCGAATCAACTTTTCGATTGAAACCCTTAAAAAAAATGGTAAGCTTCGGGAAATTCTCGAGCAGTGGAATCTTTGGAATTTTATGATGGCTTCGTTTTTGAACGATTATAGTCCTTCCAATGTTCCACCGCGCAAGTATCAAGAATTTCTTAACGCGGTTGGACAAAGAAGCGATATAGTGTCGAGAATTTGGCTTTATCTCGATTTTATGCCGTTGTTTTTTAAAGCTGCACTTGTTACTTTGGGGATTTCTATACTTTCTATGCTACTTGCAATTTTTGTAGGTTTAATTCTTGCGTTAATGCGGGTTTATGGAGGTAAAATTCTTAGTTGGTTTGCAATTGCTTATATCGAAACGATACGCGGAACTCCATTGTTGATTCAATTGTATTTCATTTTCTATGCATTACCTTCGATTGGGATTAAATTTTCGCCCTTTCTTGCTGCAATTATAGGATTAGGATTGAACTATGCTGCTTACGAAGCGGAAGTCTATCGGTCTGGCTTATTTGCAATACCGAAAGGGCAAATTGAAGCCGCAATTTCGCTTGGGATGCATAAATTCCAAGCAATTTGGCATATTGTCATTCCACAAGCTATCCGTATTGTGATTCCTCCAATGACAAACGATTTTATCTCGTTATTGAAAGATTCGAGTCTGGTTTCGATAATCACAATGATTGAACTGACAAAAGTTTATTACCAAATTGCTTCAAGTTATTATGATTATCTTGGGACGGGAATAATAGTTGCTGTTCTATATTTGCTTCTTGGATTACCATTCGTTCGTTTAGCCAGAGCATTCGAAAAACGTTTGATAGTTGAATCTGCTGCGAAAAGAGAAAAATTATAATATCGAAAACGGTTTTGCGTTTATTAGTATCGGTTTTAGTTAAAATTGGAAAGTTCTATATGAAAAAATTATTGGTTTTATTCTTGTTGTCGCTTGCCGTGATAGCGTTCGCCCAAGAAACAAAAACACCTCCCAAAGTCCTTCAACGAAACGAAGATTCTGCAAACCACGACAGGTATAGACCCCTTAAACCCATTAATCAACACAGATATAGTAACTTTGAAGAAGCACTATCCGATTCCTCCGAACTTAAAACGCTTAACCTTGCTGGGCGAAGTCTAACCACCGTTCCTCCAACAATTGCGAAGTTCAGCAAATTAGAAGTATTGGACCTTTCAAATAATTCAATTTCGTTGCTACCGAAAGAAATAGCACAAGTAAAGACACTGAAAGTTATTCGGCTTTCAAACAACCAGTTTACTAAATTCCCAGAAATTTTGAAAGAGCTGCCAAATTTGGAAACACTCGACCTTTCGGGTAATAAAATTTCTGAATTACCGGAGAAACCTATTACTTTTCCAAATTTAAAGAATTTACTTTTAGTTCGGAATCAATTGAAGGTGTTTAAAAACATCGATTTCCCCTTGTTAAACAATTTAGATTTGAGTTTTAATCAACTCGAACAAGTTCCCGAAATAACTACCCCCGCCGCAAAACTTACGAACTTGAATCTTGCAAGCAACAAAATTAAAGTTGTTGGACCTTCGATTCAAAAGTTTAGCGGATTACGTCGGTTAATACTATCGAACAATCAGATTGAAGCCATTTCGAAAGAAATTGCCTCGCTAACATATTTGAATTTCTTACGATTAGACAATAATCATATTTCACAAGTGCCTCCCAGTTTGGCAAATATCCAAACTCTAACGAGTCTCGATTTAAGTAATAATTCTATTTCAACATTTGTGGTTCCCGATAATGGCTTTCCTGTGCTTTCGAACTTGGTCTTAAATAACAATAATTCAGAGACATTTCCCAAGGAAATTTTTTCTATCTCTAACCTTCGCTCTTTAAGCTTATCGGGAAATAAGAACTTGAACTTAAATGGTATTTCATCGTTGCCGAAATTAGAGATTCTTAAAATATCGAACTGTAATTTAATTGAAATCCCCAAGGAAGTATTTAAATTGAGTAAATTAAAGGAATTGGATATATCGAACAATAAAATTAGTGTCATACCGCCCGATATTGCAAAATTATCGGCTCTGGTTCGTTTAGATATTAGTTTTAACCAATTGCGAAGTCTTCCAAAAGAAATCTCTTCACTTGTTACCTTGCAAACGTTGAATGCCAATAATAATGAACTTACTCAACTACCCGAAGGGATACAACAATTGACCAATCTTCGGAATTTGCAATTAAGGAAGAACCAATTCCCCGATTCCGAAATGGAAAAAATAAAAAAACTGTTCCCCAAAACTGCGATTATGTTTTAAAGATTAATGGAGTTATATAATGGCTAAAAGGCTAATTGTTGTTTTTTTTGTTTTTCTTATTGTAGTATTCGAAACTCGAAGCGAAGAAACTCGTCTATTACGTTTTCCGAATGCTTCAAAAGATAAAATTGTTTTTGTTTATGCTGGCGACTTATTCATAGTTGGGAAAGAAGGCGGGCTTGCTCGCCGTATTACAAGTTCCGAAGGAATTGAACTTTTCCCTCGCTTTTCTCCCGATGGGAAAACAATTGCCTTCTCGGCTGAATACGATGGGAACCGCGACATTTACATAGTTCCTACCGAAGGTGGAGAACCTAAACGGCTCACTTACTCAATGGATTTACCCAATATACCCGAAAGGATGGGTCCCGATAAAATCGTTATGCAATGGAGTACCGATGGGAAAAAAATACTATATCGCTCTCGTTCAAATTGGTGGCATGCTTGGAGTGGGAAACTATTCTGGGTAAGTGTTGATGGTGGGCTACCCGAAGAACTACCTTTACCACGTGCCGGCTTTGCCTCGATTTCTCCCGATGGGATAAGGCTCGCCTACAATCGCGTGTTTCGTGAATTTCGCACTTGGAAACGTTACCGCGGTGGGCAAGCCGACGACATTTGGATTTACGACTTTCAGTCGAAAAAAATAGAAAATATCACTAATAATCCGGCTCAGGATATTATTCCAATGTGGTTTGGGAATAAGATTTATTTCCTATCGGACCGCGACCATACTATGAATCTTTTTTCTTACGATTTGACAACGAAACAGACAAAAAAAATCACTAATTTTGACAAGTACGACGTTAAGTTTCCTTCCGTAGGAACGGATTTCATAGCATTTGAAAATGGAGGGTTCATTTATCTGCTCGACCCAAATACGGATAAGTATGAAAAGGTTTCGATTGAAATTGCTGAAGATTTCCCTGCGATTAGACCACAATTCAAGAATGTTAAGGAGCAAATTCACTCGTTCGATATTTCCCCGGATGGTGTTCGTGCTATTTTCAATGCACGGGGTGAAGTTTTCACCGTTCCAGCCGAAAAAGGAAATATTCGTAATATAACAAAAAGCCCTAATATACACGATAGAAACCCCGTTTGGAGCCCCGATGGGAAATGGATTGCATATATAAGTGATAAAACGGGCGAAACAGAAGTCTTCATATCCAAGCCCGATGGTTCTGAACAAATCCAACTTACCGATGGCGCAAAATCCTATCGCTACTTCGTAAAATGGTCGCCCGACAGCAAAAAATTACTTTGTACCGACAAACTGATGGAACTATACATTATAGATATTGAGACCAAAAAGATTACACCTATCAAACGCTCCAAAGTGTGGGAAATCACCGATTTCACTTGGTCGCCCGATAGCCGTTGGGTTGCTTATGTCGATTATTTGGAGAACTCCTTCCCCGTTATTTATATCTATTCTCTTGAAACTGGGGAAACAAAACAGGTTTCGAGTGAGTTTTTCCAAAGCTATTCTCCCGAATTTTCTTCCGATGGAAAATACCTTTTCTTTGTTTCCGATAGAACTTTCAAAGCCTCGATTGGTGAATTTGAATGGAACTACCAATACCAGGATTTATCTAAAATTTTTGGCATAACTTTGCAAAAAGATACACAATCCCCGTTTGCCTTTGAAAACGATGAAGTCAAGCCAAAAGAGGAACTAAAACAAGAAGAAGAAACAAAGGATAAGTCTAAAAAATCAAAGGAAACTACACAAAAAGAAGGAGCTAAGGTTAAGGTAAACATAGATTTCGACGGCATTGCCGACCGCATCTTTGAATTTCCGGTGCCAAACGGTTCGTTTCATAATTTACGCTCTATTGGCAACAAACTTTATTATGTTCGTTCATCATCATCACAAAAACCGAAATTTTATGTTTTCGACCTCGAAACAAAGAAAGAAACCGAGATTGGGGATTTTAGTGCTTACGCAATATCCGCCGATGGAAAGAAGATTATCTTCCAAAAGGATAAAAACTACTACATAACCGATTTGAAGGATAAGGTAACACCCGACAAAGGACAGTTAGACCTTTCGGAAATGCAGGTGTTTGTTGACCCACGAGCCGAATGGAAGCAAATTTTCGACGAGTCGTGGAGACAAATGCGTGATTTCTTTTATGCTCCAAATATGCATGGCGTCGATTGGAAAGCAATTAAAGAAAAATATGCAGAACTTCTTCCTTATTGTAGGCATCGTTTTGACTTAACATATATTATTGGTGAAATGATTGGCGAACTCAACGTTGGGCATGCCTACGTTGGTGGTGGCGATATGCCCAAGGTTGAACCCGTTCCAATTGGTTTGCTGGGAGCGGATTTTGCATTCGATTCAAATAGTGGCTTCTACCAAATAAAGAAAATCTTCAAGGGGAGAAATTGGGAAGAAAACACCCGCTCGCCTCTCGTCCAACCAGGTATGGACATTAAAGAAGGGGATTACATTGTTGCAATTGAAGGAACTCCACTTTCGAAGGAAATAACACCATACCGGGCATTAGTTAACAAAGCAAACAAATATGTATCTATCAAAGTTAATAGCAGACCAAGTCTCGAGGGTGCAAAGGAATACTTTGTAAAAACTGTTGCGAGCGAAGGTGGACTACGATACCTCGATTGGGTAGAACACAATCGAAATTATGTGGAAAAGAAGACAAACGGCAGAGTTGGCTACATCCATATTCCCGATATGGCTGTTGGAAATGGGTTAAACGAGTTTGTTAAGTATTTCTATCCCCAAGTTAGAAAAGAAGCATTAATCATCGACGACCGATACAACGGGGGTGGCAATGTTTCGACAATGATTATCGAAAGGCTTCGCCGAATCCTTTCCATTGCAACTTATGCAAGAAACCAAGAAGTTGTTCAAACAAAACCCGACGCAGTAATGACGGGACCAATGGTGTGTTTGGTAAACGAGCTTTCCGCATCGGATGGCGATTTATTCCCATATCAGTTCAAAACTCTTGGCATTGGTAAAGTCATTGGTAAAAGAACCTGGGGCGGTGTCATCGGAATTCGCGGCTCCTTGCCATTTCTCGATGGTGGGTATATGATGAAACCGGAATTTGCTAACTTTGGTCCAAATGGTCAATGGATACTCGAAGGCGAAGGCTTAACACCCGATATAGAGATTGATAACGACCCCACACTCGAATACCAGGGTGTTGACCAGCAGTTGGATAAAGCCATCGAAATTATTTTGGAAGAAATTAAGACAAATACAAAGCCCCAGATTCCGAAAGTTCCGCCATTCCCAATTAAAAAGTAACTTGGTTTGCCAAAACAAACTGTTCCTTCGAAAAGATGATGGTGGAAAGATAACATTCTGAATGGCTTTTTTAGCCAATGGCAGGGCATTCTCCCAATATCTCAAAATTAAAAATCAGCATACGATGACCCGATGAAGTAATCAAAGGGTATCTATCCTTTGTTCATTTTCTCCCAAAAGAAATTAACATACTGTTGTTCATTTTTGCAGTTCTTGTTTTTCTTTTTTGTAATTTTATGTTTTTAAAATTTTTGATAATTATGATAATGACAGAATATTATGATTTTGTTGAAAGAGAACGGGAAACTTTCCTTTCGCAATTGTTCGACTTTTTAAAGTTTCCAAGCGTAAGTAGTCGCTCCGAGCACAAATCCGATGTTATGAATTGTGCTCGCTGGCTTGCTCGCCATATGGAATCCATTGGAATCGAAAAAGTCCAACTTTTCGAAACAGCCGGGCATCCTATTGTCTATGGTGAATATATTAAACAGCCTAATCGGCCAACAGTCCTTGTTTATGGACATTACGATGTCCAACCAATTGAACCACTTGAACTTTGGGAAACACCTCCTTTCGAACCCAACGTTCGCAATGGAAAAATCTTTGCTCGAGGCTCATCGGACGACAAGGGTCAACTTTTTATACATCTTAAAGCATTCGAATCGATTTTGAAGACGAGTGGTTCATTCCCAATCAACATTAAATTTCTATTCGAAGGCGAAGAAGAGGCTGGGAGCAACCATCTCGACGAATTTATTCGTAACAACAAAGAACTTTTGAAGTGCAATAGCGTTGCAATTTCCGATACGGAATGGTTTGCCGAAGGACTCCCTTCGATTTGCTACGCTCTTCGCGGGATTAGCTTTATTGAAGTAACTGTGTATGGAGCGAACCGCGACTTGCACTCCGGCAGTTACGGGGGTGCCGTCGATAACCCTGCACAAGTTCTTGCGTGGCTTGTTGCTCGTCTTAAAGACAGATATGGGCGAGTTGTCGTTCCGGGATTCTACGATAATGTAGTTCCACTAACAGAAGATGAGCGGAAAGAATTCCAACGCCTTCCTTTCGATGAGCAAGAGTATTGCCGTTCTATTGGCGTTTCTATGGCGTACGGAGAAATTGGTTATTCTGTTCTCGAACGAAGTTGGGCACG
>CAZPSM010000015.1:12278-23837 GCA_964589125.1 uncultured Hyphomicrobiales bacterium
AGGCGAAGGAGCAAAAACGATAATACCGGCGACTGCAACAGCCAAAATATCTATGCGATTGGTTCCCAACCAAACCCATAAAGAAATCACCGAAAAAGTTACCAAATTCATCCGAGAAATAGCCCCACCAACGGTAAGGATAGAGATTAACGAAATGCACGGAGGTAACCCAGTTATCACACCGATTGATAGCATTTGGATACAAAAGGCAAAAGAAGCATTGAAAATGGCTTTTGGCAAGGACCCAGTATTTATGCGAGAAGGTGGCTCAATCCCTATATGCGAAACATTTCAAAATGAACTCGAAGCCTCGCCGGTGCTTCTCGGTTTCGGTTTGCCAACGGATAATATCCACTCACCAAACGAGAATTTCGCAATCGATAACTTTTTTGGGGGTATAAAAGCAATTATCGGATACTATATGTATTTAGGAAAATAAATAAATCTACTTGTATGTTTCACTAAATGATGATGTTATATGTCCGAAAACAAACCATACGTTCCTTTCGTGCCTCCCAGTATGATAATGAACGAATTTACCATTCGAGCACTTATCCTTGGCTTAATTATGGCTGTGGTTCTCGGTGCAGCAAATGCATACTTGGGCTTGAAGGCTGGAATGACAATTGCAGCAACGTATCCCGCAGCAGTAATTGGGATGGCATTCCTGCGTCTCTTCAAGAACGGAACAATCCTCGAAGAAAACTTTGCTCGAACCGTTGGTTCAATCGGAGAATCAGTTGCCGCAGGTGCTATTTTTACCATTCCTGCTTTCCTTATAGCAGGAATTTGGACAGACTTCGCATCCGTTCAGCACTATTTAGAGGCAAGTGTTATTATGCTTATCGGCGGGATTATTGGAATCCTTTTTGTTGCTATCCTCCGCCGAGTTATGGTCGAAGAACGCGAACTGCCGTTCCCCGAATCCGTTGCAGCTTCCGAAATCCATAAGGCTGGTCAAAAGGGTGGAAGCGGAGCCAAGTTCCTCTTCTGGGCTATGGGACTTGGAGGCTTGATTCAATTGCTCAAGCAAGTCCAATTTTTCGCAAGTTCTTGGGAAAAATTTATTTCATTTTCTACTCAAAAACTTGCGTTCTGGAAAACCGAAGGTATTCAAGCCGGAGGTGGTGCATTGCTGACAACTCCCGGTGTGAGCCCGGCATATATGGGGGTTGGATTTATAATTGGACCTAATCTTGCTGCATTAAACTTTACTGGCGGTTTACTTGCCTGGGGGCTTTTCGTTCCGTTGTTGCTCTATTTTCTTGGTCCCGAGATTGTAAAAGCGATGGAAGCAATGGGAACCCCAATTAGCGGCGAGGACCAATGGATTGCAATTGCTTTTGAAGTCTGGAAAAAATTCGTTCGTCCGGTTGCTATCGGCGGTATGTTGATGAGTGCGGGTTATACTCTTTATCGAATGCGCAGTAGCCTTGTAGCAGGATTATCTCGTGCGGTTGGCGATGTCCGGCGTGCTGCCTCCGGTTCGGCAACCACAGAAGAACGCACCGAGCGCGATTTACCCTTCAAATGGGTATTTATAGGGCTACTTATTGCTTCAATAGCAACTTTCTTCATTTATTATTACTTTTCGAACGATATAGTTGCTGCCATTGTGGCAACAATTGTTATGGTAATCGCTGGATTCTTCTTTGCAGCTGTCTCGGGTTACCTTGTGGGGTTAATCGGTTCGAGCAATAATCCAATAAGTGGATTGACAATATCGACTTTAATCGTTGCTGCTCTTTTGATGGTAATACTGGGTGTTAAAGGGCAATCGGGCGTTGCTGCTGTCCTTGGGGTGGCTGCGGTTATATGTGTCGCAGCTGCTGTTGCAGGCGAAATGTTGCAGGACTTAAAGGTAGGACATATACTTGGAGGAACTCCTTGGAAAATGCAAGTTGGCGATATCTTCGGTGTTCTCCTTTCTGCCTTTGTAATGTTTATTCCTTTATATTACCTACATCAAAGCGATATTATTTCTGGCGGAACGGGACTTGGCGGAAAAGCCTATCCAGCACCGCAAGCCTCTTTAATGGCAATACTGGCTAAAGGTATAGTCGGAGGCGATATGGCATGGCCATTGATAATTGTTGGGATGCTTATGGCAATTGGTTTCATACTCCTTAAAGTGCGCAGTCCGATGCTTGTGTGTGTTGGTATGTATTTACCATTGGAAACCTCGTTCGCTATATTCATCGGTGGTTTGATACGTGGAATTTTGGATAAGGTGATTGCTCGCAAAAACTTCAACGATGCACAAAAAGCACGAGTCGATAATACCGGTGTTCTCCTTGCTTCGGGGTTGATTGCTGGCGAGGCTTTAACTGGACTACTTTTTGCAATCATTGCTGTTGTAAATTACGATTTCCTTAAATCATTAATTATATTTGAACATCCAACATTCTTGTTGAGTTTGTTAGTGTTCATTGTTGTCGGGTGGGTTTTGGTTCGGGTTCCTACTCGGAATGCTGGTTCACCCGATGAGCCCGCGCCACCTTCGGCAATAATGTAAGTTGAAACGAAAGGGGGCGCCCGAGATAAACCGAGCGTCCCTTTTTTCGAATAGATGGCAGATTAATTTTCTTTCAAATGTATTTTCATTAGTTTGCCACTTTGATTATTTTTGTATTTTATTTTATATGGGAAAATGAATACTAAGGCAATATTTCTTTTCGTAATTACCAGTTTTTTAATTTTTACTTCATCTGAACTTTTTCCTAACAGTATAGAAATTCGCGATACTACTATAGTTCGTAGTCGTTTGGATACAATACCTATCTTTGGCAAGATTGATTCTCCTAACCCATATAAGATTAAAGTAACTATAAGGTTCAATGCTTATTTGCTCGATGTGAAAAAAATCGTCGGTGGTAGCAAAATGATTTTTCAAGAGCCAGAACCTTCATTCGTAGTTCAATTGAACAATATTGACGACGCAACTATCGAGATTACCAGCAGTAATGTTCAGCCAGCGGTTTCTTCGATTTTATGCAAAATGATTGTCGAAGGACTTGTCTATCGTGATTCTATCTGCATTGTATCCCCGCTTTCTCTTTCGGTAAACGATACCCTTGTTGAATCAGAGTTGATTTCGGATACCGTTAAAGTCATCGGACCCCCTATCTTCCAGAATCCTAAGAATTTTTTGGACAATCCATTTCCTTTGCCACCAACGGGGAACTTTATTCAATTCAACTTCGGTGTGGCAAACGTCGGAACACCCGAAATCAAAACTCCAATCAAAGTTGTGTTTTATGTATTCAACTCTGCTGGTATGCAGGTTTTCAGTTCCGAAAAAAATCAAGAAATTTTTTCGGCAATTTCTATTGGGAGCAAAACTCCCATCGACTTAAACAAGGAAATGTATGCAGGTGTGTATCGGCTGAGGCTAACTTTTCCAAACGATTTTGCCGAAGGTGTTTATTATCTACAAATGAGAACCTCGGAAAATATCGTTCTTAATTCTAAATTCTTATATATTCGTTAAACAACCGATTTTAATCCATAGAAAAGGGAAGTAATGGATGACTCACAAAATTTCCAGAATTTGGTAGGGTTTCTCTTGTGTTTTTATCATTCCGAGCAGGGCTCTCTCGTAATTCAGCCCCATTTTTTGAATAAATAAAAAACAAAACATTGCAATAAAAATAAACTGGATGTTTATTGGCAATAGCACACAATTTGAAAAAATTATGAAATTAAGAGTGCAAGGTATATTTCAAGGTATGTTTATCATTATTACACAATATGTAATCAAAATTTTAATCAGGGGACACCCCAAATTTAAAAAAATGGGGCTGAAGACTTATTATAAGACAGGCCCCGATATAAGTAGCATATTTTATAAAAATTAAGCCGATATATTATTTAAACTTCTTCCCTAATCTTATAGTTTTTTAGTGGATAATTTATTAATTTTGTACTCTATTTAAAATGAATGACATAACGATGTAATGAAAGTTGAAGTTGAAGTAGTCAACCCTGCTGGAATCCACACTCGACCTGCCGCCGAGATTGTCAAACTTGCTTCAAGATTCGACTCGAAGATTTACCTTGAAGTGGATGGCTACTCCGTTAATGCTAAAAGTATTATAGGTGTTATGACATTACCTGCCGAACAAGGTACAAAAGTTCGAATCATTGCCGAAGGGATAGACGAAAACGAGGCAGCAAACGCACTCATCGAACTCTTCAAGGCTGGATTTTATGAAATTGAATAACTTAATGCGTATCACTTTAAATGCAACATCCAATTACAAAGGCTACTAAACCAAAAACAACCCAAAAGGCAGAGAAAATTCTGAAAGGGATACCTTCGTCGTTGGGGTATGCAATAGGAACTGCCTATGTTATTGCCGATAAAATTCAATTGCGAGACCTTTCTGCTCGGCAACATCCTATTGTCGTCGACGAGGAGATTGAAAGGTTCCGAACAGCAATCGAACAATACTCGATGGAACTCGAAAAATATGCCAAAGCAATACAACAAGAATCGAAGCAAGTTTACTCAATCGTCGAAACTTTGCAACTTTTAGTTCGCGACGAATCTCTTATCGAAGGAATCACACAAAAAATTCGAGAGGGAAATCCTGTCGAAGTTGCAATCCAAATCGTTTTCGACCAATACTTGCAAACAATTATTTCAATTAAGGATAAGCTTTTTCGGGAAAAGGCTATCGAACTTGAGCAACTCCGCGACCAGATGCTCGAAATTTTGGCAAACAAAAGATTTTTTTCGGATATTCCTCCCAATTCTATTATTGTTGCAAAAACAGTTTCGCCCGAACAAGTAATCGTCTTCAAGCATAATGGGGTTTCTGGCATAATCACCGAAATCGGTGGTTTAACAACTCATTCTTCGATTCTTGCCCGTTCGTTGGGAATCCCCGAGGTTATTGGGGTGGCAAACGCAACAAATGAAATTAGCAATGGCGACAATGTTGCAATCGATGGATACAAAGGTCTAATCGTTGTTAACTATACCCAGAAAACTTTCGATACATTAACGAGACAGATTCAAGAGGAAAATAAACTCAAAGCAAAACTCGGGGATTTGTTGAACATCCCTTCGCAAACGAAGGATAAAAAGAGGATTTCCTTGCAGGTTAATTTGAATTTTCTCGATGAACTCGATAACCAAATAGTGTTCTATTCCGACGGGGTTGGATTAGTCAGAACTGAACATCTGATTGAATTTCCTCAAAATCTTTCAGCAAAAGGGCTCCGGGATTTCGAAGAGTATCAATACAACAGATATAAAGATGTTGTCCATAAAATATATCCCAAGCCTGTAATATTTAGGGTCTTCGACCTCGGAGGCGATAAATTCTATTCAATTTTGAAAATTACCGAAAGCAACCCGATGTTGGGTTTGCGGGGAATTCGATTCCTTCTTGCAAATCCAAAACTTTTCAAGTCGCAGTTGAGAGCGTTACTCCGAGCATCAGCAGAAAAAAATCTCAAAATTATGCTCCCAATGATTACGACCGTCCAAGAGGTCAAAGAATCTATAAATTTGTTAAATGTTTGTAAAATGGAATTGTTGAACGAAGGCGAAATATTCGACCAAGAAGTCGAGTTGGGGGTAATGATTGAAACGCCAGCCGCTGCACTCCAAGCAGATGTAATTTCGAAATATGTGGACTTTTTAAGCATCGGAACAAATGATTTGACACAATATACCGTTGTTGCCGACCGAGACAATCAGTATGTGGTTAATTATTTCGACCCATTCCATCCATCGGTTCTAAAGTTAATGCAAATTGCAGTCGAAGGTGCAAAGAAACACAACATCCCCATCGGAATCTGTGGCGAGTTGGCTTCACATCCATCGGCTACCGAAATTTTAATAGGATTGGGCTTGGATTCAATAAGTGTTTCACCTCCGAACTTTTTACCAGTTAAAAAATGGATTTCAGAAATTGAATATCACAAGGCTGTTCAAACCACTCGAAAAATTCTTGAACTCGAAACTTTCGACGAAATAAGGAAGCAATTAGCAATATTTTGAAATCGTATGCAAGCAATAGTAATTATTCCGACATATAACGAAGCAGAAAATATCGAAAAACTTATCGCAAAGATTTTTTCGGTCGACCCATCGCTTAATATTTTAGTGGTCGACGATAATTCTCCCGATGGAACTGCTCGTATTGTCCAAAATATAATGACAAACGACGAACGAGTCCATTTAATCCAGCGACCGGGCAAACTTGGATTAGGAACCGCCTATATCGATGGTTTTAAATATGCAATTGAACGAGACTACGAAGCAATCTTCGAAATGGACGCTGATTTTTCGCATAATCCCGAGGATATACCTCGTTTTCTTCAAGAAATAGAGAATGCCGATTTGGTCATTGGCTCTCGCTATCTTACTGGGGTCAATGTTATCAACTGGCCTCTCCAACGCCTTGTTTTAAGTTACTTTGCAAATCTTTACACAAGAATCATCACGGGGATGCCAATTCGGGATGCCACCGGGGGATTCAAATGTTTCCGCACCGAAGCATTGCGAAAAATCGAGCTTTCGAAAGTTAAGACCAATGGCTATGGATTCCAAATAGAAATGAACTTTCGTTTTTGGGCAAAAGGCTTTCGAGTTAAGGAAATCCCGATAGTTTTCACCGACCGACGCAACGGAACTTCCAAAATGAATAAAAAAATTATCTTCGAGGCTGTCCTACTTGTCTGGAAATTAAAATTTCGCAAAATATTTAAATGTCTTTGAAGAATGCAAGAGTTTCCCGAATTGTCTATAGTTATTGTAAACTTCAATGTGAAGGACTATCTTTCGCAATGTCTTCGCTCCATCTATAAGTCCAAACATAGCTTTGCTGTCGAAATCATAGTTGTCGATAATAACTCGGTGGACAATTCAGTTGAATTTATTGCCAAGCAATTCCCCGAAGTAACTATAATCTCTTTGAACGAAAACAAAGGATTTGCCTATGCAAACAACGAGGGCTTCAAAATTGCAAAAGGACGCTATCTTCTTGCATTAAACCCCGACACTTATCTTCAAGAAGATACTTTGCAGACTATGTTTTCTTATATGGAGTCGCATCCCGAAGTTGGAATCGCTGGGTGCAAAGTGCTGAATCCGGATGGAACATTGCAACTTGCTTGCCGTCGTGGTTTCCCAACCCCTTGGGCTTCTTTTACTAAACTCTTCGGATTGCAAAGTCTTTTCCCTAATTCTAAACTTTTTGGTCGCTATAACCAAACCTTTCGCGACCCAAACGAAACATACTTCGTCGATGCCATCAGTGGCTCTTTTATGTTTATCCGTCGTGAAGTTATTGAGCAAACAAACGGTTTCGATACTTCGTTCTTTATGTATGGCGAAGACATCGACCTTTGCTATCGTGCATCGCAATTAGGTTGGAAAGTTGCTTATGTCCACTCTACTTCTATTATACATTACAAAGGGCAAAGCACAAAGCGTAGTTCAATCGACGAGACGGTTAATTTTTATCAGGCGATGGAGATATTTGCTCGTCGCCACTATGGTAAATCTGTTTTTTTCCTTATATTTCTTCGTTTGGGAATACGACTTCGTAAACTTATTGCCCGAATATGGAAGCATAGAACTGAATTATTCTTTATTGTCTATGATTTAGTCGCAATAAACCTTTCGCTTTTGCTCGCAAGTTTTATTCGCTTTGGGTCATTTTTTAGTTTCCCGAGCTATGCATATCCAACTGTGTTTATTGCATTGAGTTTCGTTATTTTTGCTTCGATGGTTGCAACCGGGGAATATTTTGAAAGAAGACATAACTTCTGGGGTGCGTCTTTCGGATTGATGATTGCATTTTTTGTCCTTTCTTCGCTTACATATTTTTTCAATGAATTTGCTTTTAGCCGGGGTGTGCTTCTGCTGACTGTCGGATTTGCGATGCTATTGCTCCCCGGAATGCGTCTGGTTTATAACCTCGGGACAAAGGTAAGCGGGAAACGTTCGCCACATCGGCTGGCGTTTATTGGCGACAACGAGAAGACCAAGGCGATTATCCAAAAACTCGAAGAATCCAACTCACTCGATGCACAAATAGTTGGTTTGATTTCTGCCCAGCGCGGTGTTACTCGGAACATTTGCGATTTACCTTTTCTTGGCTCAATTTCTGAACTTCAAAAAATACTTTCGAACAACAAAATTACCGAAGTGATTATTACAGATTCCAGCCTTTCGAATATTGAATATTTAAAAAGTATTCAAGCAGCAAAAATTTCGAAAGTTCGTTTCCATTTCGCTCAAGAATACGAAGATATAGTTGCTGCTCGTCTGATAGATGAAGTAACTGGCTTGGAGCCCACTTTTCCTGTATATAATTTTTCAAAGTTCCGTTATCAAATAGCAAAAAGATTAATCGATATTTCACTTTCGCTGTTTTTTCTTACATTTGGAATTCCACTATTATTTTTGTTATTTCGTAATGGTAAAAATAGTGTAAAAAGTTTTGTTAATATTTTATTCGGGAAAATGACTTTTGTTGGAACAGGCGATACAAATAATGCAATAGAAAAGAAGCCATTGATTTCTATCGTCGAAGCCCATTCCGATGTGCATCTAAGCGAAGGAACGATTTATAAGTTAGAGCAATTTTATTTAAAAAATTATTCTCCTTTGCTCGATATTGAACTTTTACTGAAATATATCAGGGGGCGAAAATGAATAACCAAACTACTCCCAAATATCTTCTCGATTTTGAGAAACCTATATATGAACTCGAACGAAAAATCGAGGAAATGAAAAGCCTTAACGAGGTAATCAATATTGGTGATGAATTGACGACAATGCAAGCCAAAGTCGAGGAACTCAAGATACAAATCTATAGTCAATTGACACGTTGGCAACGTGTTCAAATTGCTCGGCATCCGGAACGCCCTTTAACATTAGATTACATTACCAATATTTTCACCGATTTTGTCGAACTTCACGGGGACCGTTGCTTTCGGGATGACCCATCCATAGTCGGTGGAATAGCAAAGTTCGATGATATTTCTGTGATGGTACTTGGTCATCAAAAAGGGAGAGATACAAAATCTAATCTTGCTCGGAACTTTGGGATGCCAAACCCAGAAGGCTACCGCAAAGCCCACCGACTTTTCCTTTTAGCCGAAAAGTTCCGTAAACCTATAATTACCTTCTTGGATACCCCGGGTGCATTCCCCGGTATGGAAGCCGAAGAGCGAGGTCAAGCCGAGGCGATTGCTCGCAACTTGTTCTTGATGGCTAAATTGCAAGTTCCTATCCTTGTCATTATTATTGGAGAAGGAGCAAGCGGTGGAGCAATTGGCATTGGAATTGGCGACCGCATCCTTATGCTCGAAAATGCTTGGTATAGTGTAATTTCTCCCGAATCTTGTTCAAGCATCCTTTGGCGGAGTTGGGATTTCAAAGAACAAGCCGCCGAAGCACTGAAATTAACTGCGAAAGACTTAATAGAACTCAATGTTATCGATAGGATTGTTCCCGAACCGCTTGGGGGCGCACACAAAGACCATAAAGCAATGTTCGAAATTCTACGCAATGTAATCCAAGAAGAATTAACTAACTTATTGCAAATAGAGCCACAAGATTTGGTTCGTCGGCGTCGAGAAAAGTTTTACAAAATGGGTGTTTGGAAAGAACTGTGATTAAGCGAGTCAATCTTTGGTTAAGAAAGGTATCTTCGTGGGTCGAAAGTTTTGCGGGGAAAAAGCATGCTTTCTCCGCACTTTTCTTGTTTGCTTTTGCCGAAGCCTCGTTCTTTCCAATTCCGCCTGATGTATTATTGATTGCTATTGCATTAGCCTTGCCTCGTCGCTCTTTTCTAGCTGCGTTGTGGTGCACTCTTGGTTCGGCGATTGGTGGAATGTTCGGCTACCTCATTGGCTACTCCTTTATGGAAACCATTGGAATAAAGATTATTAATTTCTATAGCGCTTACGATGTTTGGAAACAAGTTGTGCAAACTTTCAATAGCGAAGTTGGGCTTTGGTTCCTTGCTGGAGCAGCATTTACTCCAATTCCATACAAAGTTGCAACTATTGCTGCCGGAGCAACCCAGATGAGTTTTTTGCCATTTGTGATAATTTCTATTCTTGGCAGAGGTGCCAGATTTTTCTTGGTTGGGGCGTTGTTCTTTTTCGTTGGTCCACCAGTCAAATCTTTTATCGATAAATACTTCGAAAAACTTGCTTTCGCTTTTCTGTTACTCCTTGTAGGTGGTTTCGTAGCAATAAAATTTATAATTTAAAATCTATAATTTGTATTAATTTCGTTTATGTTCTTCGGAATTAAATTTGTTTCTAATACAATCCAAGTGCACGTTGTTGCATACGATTCTACAACCGATTCATACAAATTTCTTGCTCTTAAACGTTCACGGAACAATCCTCTTTATCCTTCTTTGTGGCAGGCTGTTACTGGAAATATCGAAGGGGATGAAACGGCAATCGAGGCTACTATCCGAGAGGTTAGGGAAGAAACTGGGTTAATCCCAAAAGAAATATGGACGATTCCATTCGTTGCAACATTCTTCGACCCTTATTTAAATGCTATGTGTGGTTCGCCTGTATTCGGTGTGCTCGTCGATTATGTCGATAATATCACACTTTCGAGCGAACACGAAGGTTACCGTTGGCTTTCGCTCGATGATTTCGTCGATTTAGTTCCTTTGCCTTCGCATAAAATCGGTGCTCACTATTTTTGGGATTATATCCTTTCGAAAGACGACAAATCAATGTTCAAATATAAAGGTAAAATTTAACAAGTTGTAACCGAAATCATTTCCCGATTAATTATCGTATCGGATTTATTCATATTTTGCAATGAACGGTTTTGTAATTTTTAAAATATGAAAACTAAACTCTTTACCAATATTATTGAAGAGATTAACAAGTCGAACCTTGCTCGAGACAATAAGCAAAGTTTACTCGAAGATTTAATCAGAATCGAGAATTTGATTTCCGGTTTTTCGTTTTCGCGTGTTGCGAACATATATTCCCAAACAGACCAGAAGACTTTTTTCGGGGTAACGGGCGTACCGCATCCGTCAATTACAGCACTCAAAACTCTCGATGAGTTGCTCGAACGCGACCGCCAACGCGAACTCGATGGATTTCCTCGGCGAATTAAAATTGGGAAATTGATGCGGCCAGACGCAGGGGGTAAGCCCAAAGTCATTGTCGTTCCGACAACTGTTGAGCCAAAATTTTACCACGACGATAGGATTAGCGAAGAAGAACCGCAAACGGGTGGAACTGGCGATGAGCAAGAAGGCGAGATAATCGGCGAATCCCCCGCCCAACCACAAGAAGGTGAAGGCGAGGGGTTCGGTGCTGGCAAAGGAGGCGATACTGAACACGAAATTCTTCAAGATGCCTTCGATTTAGGCAGAATCATTACCGAAAAGTTCGAACTTCCGAACATAAAGCCAAAAGGTAAAAAACCATCGTTTACAAAGTTTCAATACGATTTGACCGATATACATCGTGGTTTTGGGCAAATACTTGATAAAAAGTCCACTCTTCGGGCCATGGTCAAAACCAATCTTTTGCTTGGTCGGGTGG
>CAZPSM010000015.1:23851-24309 GCA_964589125.1 uncultured Hyphomicrobiales bacterium
CGAAACGCTCGAAGCCGACCCTTCGGAGCTTCTTATCGTTCCACAAGACCACATCTATCGGATTCTATCGAAGGAAAAAGATTTCGAAGCACAAGCAGTGGTTTTCTTTATTCGGGATTATTCGGGTTCTATGCAAGGTAAACCATCGGAGGTCATCGCCCAACAACATCTGTTTATATACAGTTGGCTAATGTTCCAATATCAAAATAATGTAACTTCGCGCTTTATATTGCACGATACGGTTGCAAAAGAAGTTCCAGATTTCTTTACTTACTATCGTTCGCAAGTTGCTGGGGGAACTCGCGTTGCTCCTGCATTCCAACTTGTGGACCAAATTATTGAAACCGAACGACTCCATTTTGAAAATAATATCTATGTGTTCTATGGTACCGATGGCGACGATTGGGACGAAGATGGGCGGGAAACCATCGAAGCTTGCCGACGTATGTTGCCATTTG
>CAZPSM010000015.1:24321-30673 GCA_964589125.1 uncultured Hyphomicrobiales bacterium
ATAACGATTGCACGCAATTCTTGGACCGGGCAAACTAAATCGACAGTAGAAAATTACTTTGAACGCTCGGGATTACTCGCCGAAAAACCCGATTTAATCAAACTTGATGCTTCCGATGCGGAGTCCTTCGACGAGCAAAGAATCATCAAAGGAATAAAAATACTCGTTGGATAGCAAAATATTCAGTAAGAACTTTCGTTAAGTAAATTTGAATTTTAAGGAGGTTATTTTATGACGAAAAAAATTTTTTTGTCCCTTGCAGCATTTACTATTCCATTCCTGCTTTTTGCACAACCCAAACTCGAAATAGTCGGTGGGGATACCTACAACTGGGGAACTGTTCGACCAACCGACGACCCACTTCACGCAAAAATTAAAATCAAAAATGCCGGCACCGAACTCCTAAAAATCTCCGAAGTTAAGCCCGGCTGCGGTTGCACAACGGCACCTCTCGATAAAAACGAACTTAAACCCGGCGAAGAAGCAACTCTCGATGTTACACTGAGAATTGGGGGAATAGCACATGACGTTGTAAAAAGTATTCGTATTGCCTCGAACGACCCACAAAATCCAAACAAATATCTTTATCTGAAAGCCTCGGTTTTCTATCCGATTTCTATCCTTCCTACTTCTTATTTTGCATTTAACGAAATGACCGTTGGGAAAGAGGCTTCTGCGAAGGTTACCATTAAAAACAATACAGATAAAGAAATTACTCTATCGGATGTGGAAATTATACCCGAGAATTTGGTTGTGAATATCCCTAAGAAAAAAGTTCTAAAACCCAACGAGGCATTTGAAATTGTTGCCAAAGTTATTCCCGACAAAAAAGGCTATTTCAATTGCACCATAAAAATGAAGACCTCGAATCCAGATATGAAAGAACTTATCATCCCCGGCTACGGGAATGTGAAAGAATCGCCTATATTCAATAATTAAATAAATCTCTCGAAATCCCTATCATAGGTATGGACGACACACGGTTCTCGCCGTGTGTCGTTCGATATTCGTAGTTCTGCTTCCTACAACAAGACGGGCTTCAGAATAACGTACTCTTATCGATAAACTGAGCAAGGGGTTGCAACCCCTTGCTCAGTCTCTTCTTTATCGTTCTGAACGCAGTGAAGTGGAGTGAAGAATCTAAAAGACCCAGTGCAAGAGATTCTTTTTCCGTCCTGTTTTGCCGAGCGGGACGGAAGAAGAACGGCATTGGTATACAACGAGGTCTAATTGGGACTAAAGATGCAGACAGGGAATTTTTTCTTTTGGGGTGCAAGAAAATTGTACTATCTCTGTTTACTCGACTCTTTTCGATACTACCGCACAGATTAGAAATATAATTGCTTGAGTAAGAATAATTGCAGACCCGCTTGGTAAATCTAAAAGAACAGAAAAAATTACTCCAATGAATGAACTTGTTATGCCAAAAATAATTCCCAAAAGGGTCATCGAAGAAAACGTTCGCGAAACCAATTTTGCCGAAGCAGAAGGAATAACTAAAAACGAAGACACCAGAATAATACCTACTAATTTGATTGAGATAACAATCGAAAGAGCAACCAAGACGGAAAGTAAATAGTTATCGAACGAAACAGCAATACGGTCCGATGCAGCTAATTCGATGTCGAAACTCGCATAAGTCCAGCGTTTCCAAAAGAATAACGACAAAAGAAGTGTCGCAAGAGCAAACGCCCCAGCCAATGCTAAATCGGAGGTAGAAACAATTAGTATGGAGCCAAAAAGGTAGGAGAAAGCATCCGATGTATATTGCTTGTTCAAAGAGATAAAGAGGATTCCAAGTGCTACCGAAACTGCAAAAAATATACCGATTGTTGTATCAATTTCGAGTGTTGTCTTTTCCTTTAAATACGTTAAAGCAATAGCAACTAGAATTGTGAATGGAATGGCAATCCAAAGAGGCTCAAATTGTAGTAAGAGTCCGAGTGCAACCCCACCAAAAGCCACATGTGCAAGTCCATCGCCAAGAAAACTCATACGCCTTTGTACCACAAAACTCCCGTAATAGCCCCCAAGGAATCCAGCAATAATCCCCGCGATAATGCCACGTAAGACAAAAGGATGTAGAAAGATCTCATTCATCTTTTTTGATTATAAACTCCATTGTGTGTGTATGTCCGGTATGTCCAAAGGTTCGGTGTAGGTGTTCTTCCGTAAAGATTGTCTGGGGCGGACCAAATGCAACTACTTTTTTGTTCAGCAACAAAACTTTATTCGAGTGGTGGAACGCATATTCCCAATCGTGAGTTACCATAAGAATAGTGGTATTGCTTTGTTTCAAGTAATTGTCGAGCAAAATGCTAAAATCTATTTCTGCTATTGTATCGACTCCTGTTGCCGGTTCGTCCAATATTAAAAGTTTGGGATTCCGAACAAGACTTCGGGCAAGATAAACTCTTTGCAGTTCTCCGCCCGAAAGTTTGTTCAATGAACGTTCGGCAAGTTCACCTATCCCAACCATTTCCATTGCTTTTCTACATCTTTCTTTTGTCGCATCTGTTAATCTATATTTCCAATTTCCAAATAAGCCAGTTGCGACAAGTTCAATAGGTTTCGCCGGGAAGGTGCGGTCGAGTGTCTTAATTTGTGGGACGTAACCAACATATTCGAAAGGAACTTCGGCTGGTTTCCTACCAAAGACGAAAACATTACCTTCCGTAGGATTTATAAGCCCCAATATTATCTTGATTAAGGTAGTTTTTCCACCACCGTTGGGACCAATAATGGTTACAAAATCACCTTGGTTTATTGAAAACGAAATGTCTTTTAACACACAAAACTTTCCGAAAAAGACGCTAAGATTTTGTATTTCTATTGGTTTGTTGTTCATCACTATTGCAAAGCCTTCAGCAAAATTTCTACGTTATAGAGCAAAAGTTTGTCGAATGTGCCGATTTGGGGATTACTTCCTAGTGGGTCAATCTCATAAAGTTGAACGTTAGCAGTTTCTGCCAGCACTTTCGCGGAATTTGAATTAAGTTGCGGTTCCGAAAAAATCGCTTTTGTCCCACTCTCTCGTATCCGTTCAATAAGTCGAGAAAGATAGTTCGGTGTTGGTTCGGCACCGGGTACTTCTTCGATGCTTCCACCATATTTCAAACCATAACGAAATAAAAAGTAACGGAAAGAAGGATGAAATAGAAACACAGTTCTCCCTTTTATTGGAGTAAGCATCGAATCGATAATTCTATCGAGTTGTGCAAGTTTAATTTTAAATGAATTTGCGTTTGTTAAATAATAGTCGTGGTTTTCGGGTTCAATGCTTGCAATTATACTTGCAAGCGTATCGACGATAGAAATAACCGCCGTCGGGTCTGTCCAAAAATGAGGGTCGTAGATTGTTCCATCTTCAAATTTTAATTTTTTCGAACTGGGTAATAAGTAGAAAACCGATATTTTATTTTCTATCGACTTCGAAATCCAGTGGTCGAGCAAATCCGAAGTGTAAAAAAACAATGCGGACTTCTCGATTTTAGTTATATCGGAAGGCTTCGGCTGAAAAGTATGCGGGGAAATCGATGGAGGCACAAGGCATTCGACCTTTATTCGAGTTCCGACAATTTCTTGTAAAATTAGTTTCAGCGGATAGTTAGAAGTTAGAATAATATGCCCTTTCTCGTTTCCACCACAAGAAACCAAAGCAATGGAAAAGATAATAGCCAGCAATCTAATTATTTTTTTCATTAATTTCACATTCATTGCATAGCCGATAAAATCTTTTCCCGAATTTGCTCAACTGTCGGCAAGCCTTTGGGATAGAATCGGCAAGAAAGCGAAGGAATCGAAGGAACCGGGGCATTCTCGAAATCCTCGCTGTTTATTAGAAGTGTTGGTGAACCTCGGAAACCATTCCGTTTTGCAGCCTCTTCGGTTTCGACAAGCACCTCTTCGTAATTCACATTTTCAATACCTACAATGGCGGAGCGAACTCTTTGAATCATTTCATCCGAATTCGGACAACCACGGAAATATTGGACTATTACATTTACTGTATTCATTGTAGTTTATGACTATAATTCAAACTAAATTAAACGAACCTAATAGTTTTATATTTAAAATAAAAATGAGAAAGATACAATAAAATATCCTTAAATTCCAAAGGAACTCTGGATTGCAATAAAATAATCATCTGAAAAAAGATTGGTTCTTTTTAAAGTTCCGGGTAACTTTTTGTTGAACCCATTTGCCCATTATTCGCATAGCAATAAACACATCCTAATGTGCAACTATTGTAGAAGCCGATATCGACACTTTCAGTGCAATTACACTCGTCGCGAGTCGGTTTCTTCCGATAGCCGTCGCTATCGCCTAAACCTAAATCCAAATGATTCACACATCGAGAGTTCGGACACGGAGCTTTCGATGCAATTTCTTGTTCGCAACATAGTTGCAACTCAATCCCAAACGATTTCCCAATTGCTTGCAGTTGTCGAACCAGTTCTACTTTCTCCTCCAATGCTAAATCGAAGAACTGAACCCGATGCTTTTTATACAAAGTGGCAAAAGTTCTTGCTACTTTTGGGTATAAGTCCACAAAACTGGTTATACAAGTTCGAACCCGTGATTTTAATTTGTCGCACAACGAATAGAATGTTTCAAGAAGCCATTCTTTCGGTGTAATAGTTGATACGATAATTGGGTCGAACCGCCATTTTAAATAATTTTCACCATATCTTTGAACAAGATAGTCAATACTACGACAAAGTTTGGACTCGTTGAGTTTCGATGGCTCTAATAGTTTTGGGTAGTTAGTTATTGTTAGGTTCATATAATGAGTTGGACCATAACGGTTGTCAATATAATCAAGATGTTTGATAAGGTTTCCGGGAAACCGAGTCCAAAAAACGAAACCAGCAACATTTGTGGGAGTTAAATCAACAAAAATAGGTTTTCGATTAAATGGGTTGGGAATAGTAGCATAACCAAGTTCCAAATTGTGGCGGAACCAATCGGAATAAATGGCAGGAATATCTGTACGACGGCTTACAGAAATAATCTGTTTTTTCGGTGGAAACAGTTGTTTCATCGTTTACACCAATGATTCCCAATTCAAAAATAGTGAATAAAAATCAAAAAATTTGAACTACTTAATATATTGAATAGGAAAAGTAGGAGCGAACCCAAATTAAGGTGTTCGCTCCTAATAGATTACTCAGAAAGTGGAAAAAATTACTTCTTCAATCGTAGGTTCTTCCAACGTTCGTGGCGATTTTGGTAGTTATCGCAAACTCCGTCTTTGTTCTCGTCAACAAATTGGCGAATACGTAAACCCCCTCCTTTGCCACTTTCGTAGTGCCGTCCCATTCTTATTCCACTTGCAACTCCTTGCCTTTGGCAGTTGTCACAGCGACCATCTTTGTTTGCATCGATAAAATTGTCGCAGATTCCATCCTTGTTTAAATCGACAAATTGGCGATTTCTTACGCTCGTTTGCTCTTGACTTTGCTTCTTGTTTGTTTGGCTCTGTGCAATAGAGTATTCGATACTGAATAGACCAACTATTACGATTGCAAGCAAAAAACCAACTAACTTTTTCATTTGGACACCTTATTAATTGTTTCAAAAACTAACCTCAATTAATTAGACAAAATGCTGGTAGAAAAGTTTAAAAGTGTTTTTCAAAAAATTTATTTCTCGCTTTTCCCGAGTAATTAACTTAAAATTCATAATTAATTAAATAATTAAAATTTGCCAATATCGGATTCTATCGATAGCGTATATTAACTCAATTGACAACATAATGCATTCTTTGTAAGTTTATGGAAAAAGTTTATCTTCTTAATTGTTTCTTTATCGAGACCTTAATCGGCACTTGTAATTTTGATTTTACTATTTGGATGGACTTATGAAAATTGCAATTTTTGCTGGGACCTTAAAGGAAAATCAAGATGGGGTTACTCGCGTCGTTTATAAGCAAGTGGAGTTTCTAAAAAACCGAGGTGTTGAATTTTTGGGGATTACACCCCAAACCGAGAAAAATTCGCTTATCCCTAATCAAAAGAAGGTTAATTATTTACCTTTTCCTCTCTACACCGCCTATCGCTTATCTTTACCAATAAGAACAAGGATTAAAAGAGTGGTTGAACGATTTAAGCCAGACTTGATTTATGTTAATAGTCCTTGCACTCTTGGTTATGCGGGGATTAAAATAGGGAAAGAATTGGGCGTTCCAATTATTGCAACATATCATACACATTTCCCGACATATTTGCGATACTACCGGCTGTCCATTTTCAATCGATTTGTTTGGTCATATTTGCGATATTTTTACAACCAATGCAACACTGTCGTTGTCCCATCGAAATCAGTTCTGAACGAATTGAAAGAACATGGG
>CAZPSM010000015.1:30689-37970 GCA_964589125.1 uncultured Hyphomicrobiales bacterium
TTTACCTATCGCATGGTGTCGATACCAATATGTTTAGTCCAAGTAAAAGAAACGAAGATTTCCGAACCACAATTTGTCCACAAGATAAAAAAATCTTGCTTTTTGTTGGGAGAGTTGTAAAGGAAAAGAACTTCGATGTGCTCGAAGATGCAATGAGAATTCTTTCGGAAAGAAGGAACGATTTCCGGCTTGTAGTTGCCGGCGAAGGACCCTATCTTCGGTATTATCAGAGAAGGATACCGAATTCTTTGTTTGTAGGTAATCTTGATTCAGAAAGGCTTTCCAAACTTTATGCAGTGAGCGATATCTTCGTATTTCCTTCTGTAACTGAATCGTTTGGTAATGTGATTATCGAAGCAATGGCTTCGGGGCTACCACCAGTCGTTGCAAAATCTTTCGGCGCTTCGGAGTTGATTGAGAACAGACACGACGGCTTGCTTGCAGAACCGAACGATGCAAAAAGTCTTGCCGATAATATAGAATTCTTGCTGGAAAATGAATATGAAAGGAAGCAAATAGGACTCGAAGCATTTGTAAAAGCACAAAAGTTCTCTTGGGAAAATACTTTGGACATATTTCATCAAATACTGATTCAAAATGCTATTATAGGTAATCGAGAATTACCAGACGAAGTTCCTTCCTTCAATCTTGAATAGAGCATTGCCTATTAGGGTTGTTATCCTCGAGGAATACGAGATTTTTCACCAAATTGCTGGCACATAAAAAGAACCTTAATTCGATAACGTAATAAGATTTCTATCGAGGTGAAAGTTTGGGTGCACCCGGAGGGATTCGAACCCCCGACTTCCAGATCCGGAATCTGACGCTCTATCCAACTGAGCTACGGGTGCAATTTAGCTCTATATGCTCCGACTACGAATGGCACAGGTCAGTCTGCAAAACAAAAAACAAAGGCTGACAATTCGAAATGTTTCTACTAAACACAGAACTCGTCATTTTTAGCCTTTGTATTTGGTTGCACACCCGGAGGGACTCGAACCCCCAACCTTCTGATCCGTAGTCAGATGCTCTATCCAATTGAGCTACGGGTGCATCACTATACCGCGGCTGTTTTCAACGAGTTGACAAAATGTGCCAACCGAGATTTCTTGTTCGCAGCATTGTTCTTGTGCAAAATACCTTTCGCAGCAATTCTGTCCAAAATCTTATATGCTTGGTTCAATTTTTCAATCGCTTCATCGTATGTTTTCGAGTTCTTCACCGATTTTATTGCTTCTTTGGCAATTTTTTTGTTACTGCGATTATACAACCGTCGACGCCTTGTCTGGCGAATCCTTTTCAATGCAGACTTATGATGAGCCATACCCTAAGTATTTCAATTAATTAACAATAAAGAGCTACAAAATTATAAAAAAATATACAAATGAAAAAATTTTGCGAAACTCTGCACAAGCAATTTATTGCCAAAGGCAAGAACAAGTGAGCAACACTTCGAGCGCTGGCTCGGACTCGACAACAGCTTACTATACGTTATTCCGTTGTCGTTCAAGAAGATTTTTAATATACTCTTCGATTCTTTGTCGCATTAACATAACTACTTGTTCATGTTCGGACCCATTAATCATAAGGTTAAGTTGAGGGCAATAGGAGGCGTAATCATTTTCGCCCCGGCGCCGGACGTAGATTTCGTAGTCATAGAAGTCGGTCGATGTTGACTTTTTTGGTTCCATTGTCTTAATTCAAAAAAATTAAAAAGAACAAGTTATAAAAAACTTTTGAGATTTTCAAACGAATATTGCTATTTTTGAGATTTAAAAAACTTCGGTAATTAAAAATGGCAACAAAGAAATTTTGTGTCATCGGACTTGGCTACTTTGGGATGCATCTTGCATTGCGGTTAAGTGAACTCGGAGCAGAGGTTCTTGCAATCGACAACCACCAGGAAGTGGTCGATAGAATAAGCGAGCGAGTTGCTCACGCTGTTTGTATGAATGCAACCGACGAGCGCGCTTTGAAAAGCCTTGGGCTGAAAGATATGGACGCAGTCATTGTGGCAATAGGGGAAGGTTTTGAAAGTTCAATAATGACCACAGCAATACTCCAAGAAATTGGTGTTAAAACTATTTATAATCGTGTAACTTCACCTATACACGAACGATTGCTAAAGATGATGAATGTTACTGGATTGTTGCTTCCCGAAGCAGATGCAGCCGAACAACTTGCCAGCAAATTAATGATACCCGGAGTGCTCCATTCATATATGATTTCGCAACATCACGGAATCTACGAAATTGAGACACCCGAAAGATTCTTCAATAAAACTCTTGCCGAAGTGGATTTACGAAAAAAATACAATCTCAATCTTGTTACGCTAAAACTTTTGAAAAAATCGGGAGGGTTGCTATCGCTTGGCGAATACGAAGAATTCCAAGTATTAGGTGTTCCAGACCCTAACAAACTCATTCTTTCGGAAGGCAGCATTATGGTTATTTTCGGGCACGAAAACGATATAAAAAACTTCCTAAATGCATAATTATGTTCAAGATTTTTAGTATTTCCTTAGCCTTGATTGTTTCTTTTGTTGTTCTACATAGCCAAAGCCAAAATTATTTATGGAGATGGGCAAATCCGGTCAATATCCGCTCCTTGAACTCGAGTAAAGACGACTTTGCACCTTCGTGGAATGAGTTCGAGAAACGACTCTACTTTTCATCGACTCGGAATGGCAAATCTAAGTTTTTTGTTTCGATGGGTATTGATTCTGTAACCTTCGAACCCCCAACGGAACTTAAAGACCCATTGAATAAGACCTCGGGTAACATTTCCTATATTTCCTTTCTTTCCGAAACCGAAGCGATTCTTAATGCTTTTCGCAGTGGGCACCGCCAATCTTTTCTGAATATCTTCTATGCTCAACGTCGCACCGGAAACTGGCAAAAACCAATCCCGCTCGATAGCCTTCAATGTGAATGCTTTGTACTACATCCTACAATTTCTCCGGATGGCAGGACAATCGTATTTGCTTCGGATAGGGAGCAGGAAGGAAATTTAGACCTCTTTTCTGCAACCCTTCAATCCGACGGTTCTTGGAGCCAAATAACCAACCTTATAGATATAAATACCGACGGAAACGAAATTACTCCTTTCTTTGCTTCACAAGATACATTATATTTCGCGAGCGACGGCTACGGAGGACCGGGTGGATTCGATTTGTTTTTCTCGACTCGCGGCGATGGTTACTGGACCAAACCGGTACCCTTGAGTGAACTTAATACACGGTTCAACGAATCCGATTTCGTAGTGTTACCCGATGGACGTGCAATCTTTGCATCTGACCGACCCGATGGTGTGGGTGGGCTCGACCTTTACCTCGCCTTCAAAGTTATAACCAGACCAGTGGTTGAGGAACATCTGCCTGAACTCGTTTTGAGCATATCGGCACAAGTCCCATCTGCCCGTGTGTTGAAGGAATTTGAATATGATTTGTTCGAAATTCCAACCTCGGTTCCACAAGAATATATACACAAACTAAGGAATTTTTCCGAAGATTTTAAAGATGAAACTACACAGCAACCAAGTTTAGAAACTATTTACACCAATATATTTTCAATCTACTTAAATCGCTTAGTTAAAACCAAATCGCGTTTGACTATCGCTTTCGATTCAAGCGATTACGCTCTCAAAAACTTAATCTATAGCACTACGAAGAAGTTTCTCGAAGAATTCCCAAATATGCAAAGCAATTTAACATTAACCCAGAGTGAAACGAATGGGATAATGTTCCGTTCAGATGATTCTGTTTTATTCGAGCCTTTACAGCTTGGTGAATACCACTACTTTTTCGAACCATCGCAACTCGATGTAACTTTAAATGCAATACCTAGCGATATGGTTTCACGTTTGGAATTCAATATTACTGGTATGTCTATGACCTATGTCGATTCTACTTTGCCAGCCAACCTTTCTGTTCCTCTCGAAACCAAAGCATTCAACATTGAATATCTACGCCACCAATTGGGCGATACACTATTGTTGAATCTGGATGTTCGGGATACACTCGGGCGTAATTTTTCGAAAACGTATCCAATTCTTCTTAACAAATCCTATCGTTCGTTACAAAAGAATTACAAATACAGAAACAAAATATACCAAAAGGCTTGTTTTTTCAATTTGGAGAGGGATTTTCAACAAAAGATAAGTTTCGACGTGCTTTTCAGTAAGATTCTTGAATTCAAAGACTATATAAAATCATTTGTTGTTTTGCCTGGCAAAAATATTGAAAAAGGTGTCGTCGATGAGTTCGCTCAATTCCTTCGGGAAAAGTTCCAATTTTCCCCCGATAAAATCACAATAGAATTACCATCTTCGTTGCAATCGACTACGGATTTCACACCCGAGGCACAATCGATAATACTTTTGATTGAAAAAAGATAGAAATTTTTGGGGATAATCAACGTTTTTTGTTTTTTGCTCTTACTTTTTTGTGGTTCTTATGGAAAGATTTTTCAACTTTTTTCGAAACAATCTTCATATAACGAAGCAAGAAACTATTGTCGCTGTCTTGTTGTTTATTGGGTTTATCGCGAGTTTTCTTTTGCCCGAACTTCGTCGGGATAACAATAGTAGTGAACTTGCTCGCGATATTATTCGTTTGGTCGATAGCCTTTCCGCCGAAGACAACCGATTCAACACAGGAACAGATATCTACGGTAATCCAGTCGATACAACTATTACTATTCCAACAAGCAGAGCGGGATACACTTCGTCCAAACTAAAACCTGGCGATACCGTGAAAATCAATTTGAATACTGCCTCGCGTGTTCAGCTGATGCGGTTACCCGGAATAGGGGAAAAGACTGCACAGCAAATCATAGATTTTCGCAAAACACGAAAAATACGCAAGAAAGAAGACCTCCTTTTGATAAAAGGAATTGGGCCAAAGAAACTCGAAAAAATCGAGCAATTTATAACAGTAGAATAATTCCTCGAAATTCATTAAGTTAGTTTTTTTAATAATTGATGACGTATGAAAAAGACTATATTCAATGAACTTCACAAGCAATTAGGCGCCAAAATGGTTGAGTTCGCTGGTTTCGAGATGCCTATTCAATATCCGAAAGGCATTATATTCGAACACAAAGCGGTCAGAACAAGTCTCGGGGTATTCGATGTTACCCATATGGGTGAGTTCGAAATAAAAGGTCCCGATGCTCTTCCCTTCGTTCAAAAAGTTACGACGAACGATGCTTCTAAGTTGTATCCGGGCAAAGTCCAGTATTCGGCAATGTGCTATCCCGACGGAGGGATTGTTGATGATTTGTTAGTATATCGTCTTGGCGAAAATCATTTTATGTTTGTAGTCAACGCTGCAAACATTCAAAAGGACCTCGATTGGTGTCGCAAAAATGCTCAGGGCTTTAATATTAATTTACAAAACATTAGCGATGATATTAATCTTCTTGCAGTCCAAGGTCCCAATTCCTTAAAGACGTTGCAAAAAATCACCAACGTAGACCTTGAGGCAATGCAGTATTATACATTTACCAATGGCAAACTTGCCGATGTTGAAATGCTCATTTCGAGAACCGGTTATACTGGTGAACTTGGTTTTGAACTTTACTTTCGCGGGGATTTTGCAATTGCTAAACACGTCTGGAATTCCATATTCGAAGCGGGGAAAGAATTTTCGATTGAACCAGTTGGGTTAGGTTGCCGCGACACTCTCCGCTTGGAAAAAGGATATTGCCTTTATGGGAACGATATTGACCACACCACAAATCCAATAGAAGCCGGCTTGGGTTGGATTACGAAGTTGAATAAAGGTCCTTTCAATGGAAGCGAAGTGATTGCAAAGGTCAAGGCAGAAGGACCACATCGCATGCTTGTTGGTTTTGTCTCCAATGCTGAAAAATTTATCCCACGCCACAATTACAAAATATTCAAAGGCGGAAATGAAATTGGCTTCGTTACAAGTGGAAACATTTCGCCCATTTTGGAAAAGCCAATCGGTATGGGATATGTTACAACAAAGTTTGCAACACCAGGGACAGAAATTGAAATTGAATCCCGAGGGAAACTTTTTCCCGCTTCGATTGTAAAATTACCTTTTGTATAGTAATTCAGTAATCTCTGTGGCTCGAGAACGATTAAGTAGTATATTATCAGACGATGTTTATTAACCTCGAGATTGGACCGAGCAGACCTATCTTTCTTGGTTTTGGAATATTGGGTAGGTCAATTCGGGTTGCAAAATAATTTCTCGGAACGTTTACAAAAGTGTGAATGGGACGAAACAATAGATAATGAGAGAAGATTTTCTTTGAACTGTGTTTTACTATCGAGGAGTAAATATTTCTACCCGCATCGGAGCCTGCGGTCTTCGTTGGGGTTGATGCAATCTCGCTCCTCAATTTCTCCAACAGCAAAGGAAAAGTCCGTTGGAAAGGAAAAAGTTCCATTGCTTGTTCAACGACCTTGATTGCTTCGTCGATTTTGCCTAATCGAATATACGATTGAGAAAGCAAAGAATAAAGAGAAGGAAATTCTGGAAAATTTCGGAGCCCCTCGTAGCAAAGTCTTATCGCTTCGGTATAGTTACCAACTTGAAATTCTCTGTCTGCTCGGAGAAGTATTTCCGATGGAGAAATTTCGGACATCAATCGCGTCTGCCGAATAGCCGTAATAAAAATAGGAACAAATTGATAAAATCCAAATAGAGGGTAAGTGCACCCATTATTGAATACTTCCCAAGTGCTTCAGAATCTTCGCTCAAAGTGTAGAACATTTCCTTAAGTTTTTGGGTATCGTAGGCAGTAAGGCCGGTAAACACGACAACACCGATTAAAGAAATTGCAAAATCTATTGCACTGCTTCCAATGAAAATATTGATTACCATTGCGATAATAATGCCAAATAAGCCCATCATTAAGAAGCTACCTATCCCGGTCAAATCCTTTTTGGTTACATAGCCATAGAAGCTCATAGCTCCGAATAGAGCCGCGGTTGTGAAGAACACGTTTTGGATTGTTGCAGCGGTATAGACTAAAAATATCAGCGATAAAGTTAATCCATTCAAAAAGGAGTAAAGAATATAAAGAAAGCCGGCAGTTGTTGTTTGAAGTTTCATTACTCGGGCGGAAAGGAATAGCACCAAGCCAATTTCGGCGATGAAAAGAACAAAAAGAAGCCCCGGATTCATTGCAATGTATTCGATAGCGGTGCTCGAAGCAACACCCCAAGCGGTTAAACCCGAGATGAGCAAGCCCCCGACCATCCAGGCATAGGTTTTTTGTTTTTTCGTTTGCAAAGCAATTGCCAACG
>CAZPSM010000016.1:0-4704 GCA_964589125.1 uncultured Hyphomicrobiales bacterium
TAAGCGACGAGACAAAAATCAGGCCAAAAGCCAATATGAAATCCATTCTTGCGAAAGGATTTGAAGCATCGTTTGAACTTTTTTATACGATTTACGGTTACCAACGCTATTATTGTAGGATTTATCCTTATGCAGTTATTGAATTCAAAGCAGACATGATTACACATAAGGACCTTGTATCCGAATTACCTTCAACTCACTCATCGGCAGAATTCTGGAAGAAAATCACTATTAAATACAACTACGACGCAAAACAGATTGAAATATACGCCGATGATAATCTTGAGATGACTATTCAAGATGCAGTAAGCACTCCAGAAAATTTTGAACTGTCAAACTTCCAAACCGGTGGCGAGCGATACTATATAAAAAATATCAATATAAAAGGTACTAGTACTAAATCAAAATCTAAAAAAATAAATTTAATCGAACCACAAAACAACTCAAAAGTATTTGATAAGGATATTCGTTTTTCTTGGGAGCCAGCCTCGCATTCAAAAAATAGCAAATATATTTTGTCTGTTTACGAGATTAAACCAGGACAAACTGTCGAAAAGGCATTAAAGAACTATCCTTGCTTTGTGAAAGAAGGCAACGATTTCACCTCGCAGCAATACTTGCTTGCATCAAAAAGCATAGAACGCGGCAAAAACTATTGCTGGAATGTAAAGCAGATTGATGGAGCAAACGAATACATAAGCGATACTTGGACATTCAGAGAAACGACTACTACCCCGCTCAAATTCCCTGAACCACAAATAAGTTGCGATAAAAACGGTCAATTATTGAATAATCCCCCTTGTCAAAGTATTATTCAGGAAGTTATCGGAGATGTAGAAATATGGGTCGAAGAGGAAGATGGCAAAGGGAAGTGGGTTACTGCCCAACCGGGTATGGAAATAAAAGAAGGTACAAAAATTTGCACAGGCGAAGGCTCAAGCGTATCTTTAGCCTTCGGAACCAATTCGATAGCAATTCTATCCTCGGCTACACTCTGTGTTGTCAAGGAACTGAAATGCATTGATGGAAATGTAACAAAAGTCCATTTGTTTATTGATCCAGGGGTAACAAAAGTTTCTGTAAAACAATTAAAACAATTTACGACGGATTTTCAAGTATCAACTCCGCGTTTGACTTGTTCCGTACGGGGATAAAATAAATGTTGTTGCGTATTCCAAAAAAATCCTTATAACTTCGTCTTAGTTTTTAAAAACTACACAACCTTGTATGGGTAGTTGCACTAAAAAGGGATGCTGTTGTATAAATCGAAAAAGTTTATAAATTCCATTTTTAATAACTTAAATGATATTATGTAAGAGGGAGAAATGGTCAATATTGCTATGTGGGGCAAAGCCCTTCGGGTTATTCCAAGAATAACACAAGAAGAATGGAACGCTTTGGATGTAATCTCCAAATGGCTTATTTCGGCTCGCGGAGCGGTATTCGTTATGACTGCAATGTCTGCAATCTTGGGTGGACTTTTGGCATTAAAAGACGGATACTTTAATTTCATTCCATTTGCTTTTTCATTTATAGGCTTAATTTTCGCACACGCAACCAACAACCTAGTTAATGATTGGACCGATTCAAAAAAGGGTGTCGATACAAACAATTATTTCCGCAGCCTTTATGGGCCACAAGTCTTGGAACACAAGTTTTTAACTGAAAAACAAATGTGGATATATATTTTAGTAAGCTTCGCAATAGCGCTATCTTGTGGAATTTACTTAGCATTAACCACACCCATACTAACAGTATATCTGATTGCCCTTGGTATTTTCTTTATTAGCTTTTACACTTGGCCGCTCAAATATATTGGATTGGGTGAGATTACAGTTCTATTGGTTTGGGGACCTTTGATGATTGGCGGTTCATATTACGTGATATCCGGTGGAATTTGGAGTTGGGAGGCTACATTGATAAGTTTAGTTTATTCAATTGGACCAACAACTGTGCTTTTCGGGAAGCATACCGATAAGTTACAAATTGATAAGGAAAAAAAGATTTATACGTTGCCAGTGCTTCTTGGGGAAACCACATCAAGATATTTAGTAATATTAATGTGGATTCTTCAATATCTTTTAATTTTTTATATGATAATCACGGGGTATTTTTCTCCCGTTATGGCTTTGGTATTACTTGCGTTTCCAAAATTCATTACATCAGTGAGAATATTTTCCAAACCCCGGCCCAAGGAAGCACCCAAAGGTTCCGAATACGCATGGCCACTTTATCTTGTCCATACTGCATTTTTATATAATAGGAGATTTGGAACTTTGTTTATACTCTCTCTAATTTTGGAGATAATGGTAACCAAACTAAATATATTCTGGATATAAATTATAATCTTTACAACAAAATATTTCCTATGTATTAGCAACGTTGTAGAAGACGCGTTGATTCTTTTCACATTTTTTCACTTTTTATCTCCTTCAAGGTAATATAATCTACTATTATCTAAGATTAGATGTAGAATATTTTTCAACACCAAATTCTGTTAATACAGAATAAAAATAAGCAAGAAAATTAATATCGTAGGGAAGACAAACATTATGCTGTCGAAACGGTCGAGCAATCCACCGTGTCCTGGTAATATATTCGAACTATCCTTTACATTATAATCTCTTTTGATTTTGGATTCAGCAAGGTCACCGATTTGACCAACTATCCCAACAACAGCAGTAAAAATTATCATATAAATAATTGGAATATATAAAGAAAATACAATGTCGGAAAGATAGAATCCAACGAAAGCACCAACGATACCTGCAATTGCTCCTTCGATTGTTTTCTTTGGGCTAACTGTTGGTGCAAGACGATGGTGCCCAATGGCTTTGCCAACAAAATATGCAAAACTATCGCAAATCCATATTGAAGCAAGTATAGCCACGAAAAACCAAGCGATTTTTTCCTCGCTCAAAAATCTATAAGTTACAGATACAGATATGTTTACTAAATTAAGCGATAAAGAAAAATTGGGGAGAAAACGAATCACAATGAGTGAAGCAAACGAAAACGAAACCCAAAAAGCACCAGCAATTGTAACCGAGGCATTTGCTGTTGTATTCGAAGACTTACTAAAAACTTGTATCAAAAACACCAACATCGGAAAAATAAAGACAATAAGAAATAAAGGCTTTAATACTTGAATATGACCGTGGGTATCTGTCGAAAACAGAAATACAAGAGCAAGGAAAGCAGAATTGAAAATCAAACCCAAATAAGTATTGGGTTGAATTCCTTTGGTAGTTGGAAGCTGATATAATTCCCAAAGAACAAGGTTCGAAAAAAGGATGATTGCAAGAAGGAAAACGTGGCCCCCGGCATAAATTAGACCTATTGCAATTGGTATGCCAATTACCGCAACGATAATTCTTTTAGTAAGTTCAGCCATAAACTTCCCATAAAAAATCAAATATAATAAAAAAGAAGGAAGGTAACATATCAGAAGAACATAATATCTTTCCCGACGAGGTTTTTCGGGTCGAAAAGTAACTTAATGCTTTTCATTATTGCAATAGTTTCTTTACCGTAAAGCATTTCTAAATATTTCCGCTTTAATTTTCCCGTTCCATGCTCAGCAGAAAAAGTTCCACCCAACTCGATTGCAATCCCAACATGTTTATCGTAGAGTTTGTTGGCAAGTTCACTTTCTTCCTCATTTCGGGGAACCAAGTTGGCGTGCAAGTGCGAATTGCCAATATGCCCCCAAATGAAATACTGAAGCCCAGAATTGTCCAAATCATTAATAAAGTCAGCATAATATTTTCGGAAAGATTCGTCGGGAACGGCGGTATCCGAGCCTATTTTATTGAATCGGGAGCGTGCAACAATTTCAAAAACTCGCAAAGGAATACGATGACGAAACTCACGGAATTTTTCATGTTCGACATCGTTTGTTGCAACCCAAGTAAAATCAGCCAGCTTAGTATACTTTACAACATACTCATACCATTTTTGAAGCAGTATTGTTTCCTCTGATTCCGCATATTCTTGTTCAATCCACACCGCACACGTTGCACCGGACGGAATTTGGTGATAGTTGTTCCGCAGCAACTCCAGTGAATTTTTGTCGAAATATTCAATTAGCCGGGCCGAAATCGCACTATTTGTAGCTTCTTTCTCTGTGAAACTATAATAACTTTCTTTGCGCACGGTTTCAACAAAATCGAACGCGCTATCCACAACATCGAAAAAAATGATTGCACCAAAAACTTTTTCGGGCTTTTGTAAAAGTCGGAGTTTGGCTTCTACAATAGTTCCAAGAGTACCTTCGCTTCCAACGAACAAATCTAATGTATGCATCCCACCCCGAATATAATAACCAGCAGAATTTTTCTTCAATCGAGGATATTTAATTTCGGGCAATGGAAAATAGATTCTTTTACCGCTTGGAGTTTTTATTACAAACGCAGTATCGACAACAGAGTTACCATCCCTTGTCAAAGTAATTTCTTCGCCCCAAGGCAAGATAACCGTAAGTTCGAGAACATAATCCCGGACTGTCCCATATTTAAATGTCCTCGAACCAGAAGAGTTGCAAGCAATATTACCACCTATGAAACTATTTTTTTCGGTGGGATTTGGTGGAAAAAAGAGGTCAAATTCAGAGATTGCCAAATCCATATCGGAATGAAGAACTCCGGCTTCTAATATGATGTATTGTTCCGTAGGATTGATTTCAATGATTTTGTTGAGTTTTTC
>CAZPSM010000016.1:4714-11518 GCA_964589125.1 uncultured Hyphomicrobiales bacterium
AGTGAAATCAATACCCCTTCGAAAGGGACACGCCCACCAACCAATCCAGTACCAGCACCGGAAATCGTGTATGGTATTCCATCGTTATAAAGCGAATGTATTGCTTCAACGAGTTCCCGTCTTGTTTCTGGAATCAATACTTTGTCGCAACTTCCTTGTAGATTCGAAGCATCGGTAACGTAGTTCTGAACTTCGTCTTTTTCCGTTTTTATTATCATTTTTATCGACCACCGGAAATAGACACTCGAATATCGAGACCGACTTGGAAATTACTGAAGCCGGGCGAGGCTGCTCCTTCGGTAAATGTTCCTTCGTATCGCATAAAGAATGAAGCATTTACCCGATTACTAATCGAATATCGTGCTCGAGGTTCGATGATAATTTGGGAATTTCCATCAAGCGTTCTACCTTTTTCCCCGGTATAATTAAGGAGGTCGTATGTTGCACGTTTGTTGCTTCGGTAGGAACCAAGAAAACTAAACTCAATATCGTTGCGAAGAACAAGATTGAAAAGCGGAAACTCGAAACCTCGAAGGGTATAACTGGCTTGTGTTTGGAATTCATCAGTTGTTTGGCGAATTATAGTTGAACGACTTATTGTGTTAAGCATAAAATTAGTCGTAGTGTTATAACGCAATGTTACAGTAAAAACGCCTTTGTATTTTTTCTCATCGAAAGAAACACTTATGCCAACCAGTGGTTGAAATCCATACTGAACTTGCTGTCCTTGAATAGTTTTACCATTATCATTAATTTGAGCATTTTCTTGATACCTTGACGAATAAATATGCTCAATTAAAATCCTTTTTGGCGCTATCGGTTTCAGTAAATCCCACTTTTCAAGCCCTTCCCAACGAAAAGCCCAATTTATTCCGGGAAGAAATTTACCAGCCGCTCCAGTAAATAAACTAAAGGCTTCCAACCCCGTGTGGAACGATTCAGAAATTGCTTGGAGTAGCAATTGATTTTTTCTCATCGAATCGAGATTTGAAGCCAGAATCTTTTCCTTTTGTTTATTATACAATTCAATAACATGTTCAATGTTGTTATTGAATATGTTTATTCCAAAAATCGTTGGCAAAGTTAAATATGTCCTTGAATACGATTGCATAGCAATAACGTTAGTGAATTTGGGAATACCCAGTGAATCGGTCAAAACCGTTTGGTTTTTGTTGAAACCAAGTTCAGATTTCCAACTTAAGTCGAGCGAGGCACCCTGCCACAACTGCCGAGTAGTTTTGATTTCAAAAGTTGTTCTTTGTGTAAAATTTTCTTGAAGAATTGCATTTTCTGGCCGCCTTCCAACCGTTGTCGAAAAACCAAAGAAGGGGAACCTATTCGACGGCACAATGCTGAAACTTCCGTGTGGACTTCCCACTAAACCAAGCTGGTAAGCAAAACTTGGTCCGAACTTCTCTTCGCTTTCGCGCCAAAGGAATCCGCGTCCCCAGAAATTATCGAAACCTGTTCCACCAAAAACACCAGGATTATTCGAAGCATTACTCTGTGTGAATACGAAATCTACTTTTTCGAAATCGATAAATATTGTTTTAAAGATTGAACCAATAGTTTTCCAAAATCCTTTCGGGACTGTGTCTCCGATAGGTGGGCGCACGAAACTTTTCGATGGTTCAACAATTCCAAGCATATCTTCGAATAAATTCTTATATCGCAAACTAATATTGTAGCGAATATTACTGCTCCAAGAAGCATTTTTAACAACATTTGTAATTTGTGGGTCGGGCTGTAGTGGGTTTTGCCAATTATAAGTAACTTGATAACTACCCGTGTTCTCCCAATAACGGCTGAGTTTGCCAAGTGGTAATTTGGGGCGAAAGTTTATAGTAATGTTTTGGGAATGTTGGTTATCGTCGCCGAGATTAAGGAAATTTCCATCGCGGAAGAAAACCATTTTTGCAATTTCACCACCAGTTCGTTGTCTTCCTTGTTCATCGAGCTCGTAAGGAACAAGAGTACTGATTGAGCTAAATGAATAATCAATAATTGGGCTTAGGAAACCATTTTCACTTAGTTTCCAAGAAAACTGACCCGAGCGCATTGCGGAAAAATTACGAATGACCGGGCTTGGATAGTTAAGAAATCGCGATTGTTCGGTTTGCCGGCGCCGGGACATATTAAGTCCAAAACTAATATTATTTGGCAGAAGGTTTAATTTCCAGTCACTATAAATCCCAATTAATGGAATATCTTTTGCGAATTTCAATGGCTGAAATGCAAGCAGTTCCGGAATTGAATTTGAATACTGCAAAGTCAACATCCATTGCCAATTGAAGCGTTGTAAATAAAGAGGAGAACGCTCGAACTCCTGGGAATAATCATAGCCAAGAGCAACTTTGTTAAAGGTTTCGTTAACAAGCCAATGTTTGATTGGAATTCCAATCTTTATTCCTTTTAAAGCCCAACTGTCTTGCACCCGAAGAGTTTGTGAGCGAAAGAAGACCTCGTCGCCAACTTTTTTAGCCTCTGTTTCTGTTGCTCCGCTATTGAGTGCATCACGTTTGGCAGCCTCGGACGCCTCTTTTAGTTTAATATCGCTATTAGCAACGAACTCGGGGTTTTCGAAACTTTCGGAATGGGTATAACTAAATGGAATTTTAAATTGTTGCAAAAACTTTGGCAAAAACTTTTCGAGCGAAGCCAATGCAGATATACTAAAATTAGAGTTCGTAACGCGGTTCCCAAATCGTTCTTCAAGTCGATGGAAATTTGGCTGTGTATAGTTAAAGCTAGCATTTATCGAAGCAACATCGGCAAGTTTTAACTCGGTAGAAGCAACAGCAGCCCAATCATTGCTCGATTCGGGCGAAATAAGGCGAAGTTCATCGACCCACATTGTAGTTGTGAGTTCATTCGGATAGCGTTCAGCCGGATTTGCTATTCCAAATCCAACAAACAACACTCGTGTAAGTATCGGATTACCACGTATTGCAAAGGAAGCAAGTGGTTCGTTTGGAACAGGAAAAACTTGACGTTGATAAACTCTCGATGTATCGCGAATCTGTTTAATACTTGTTAAATCCGAAAGTTGAATTTCGATGTCTTGCCAACCCCGTAGCAGTGGGCGACGGTATTCATAATAGTTCATCGAATCTATACCAAAGCGAATGAATGCATAAGCCGAAGGAATTGCTCCTGGAACTAAATTATCGGGCATTGTTCCATCGCCATGAATAAAGAATTTTAATTGCTTATAGTAGAAAATATCGAGTGGACGGAAATATCGAACTGCCATTCGCTCATCGCCATAGCGAAGATTCCTTACCGAAAGAGAAAGCGACTGTTCGTTCATTCGAATGTTTCGAGTAGGGTCGGGGTTGTCCAGTCGTCTTGGAGCTTGGACACCCGGGGGTAGTGTATAGTAATCGGGAGCCTGCCAATTTTCTTCGTAATTAACAAAAGCAACCTGTAAAGTGCTATCGTTAGGGCTAACATCGGTTTGAATATTATTATTTCGCTGCCATTGCGAACCCAAAAGCCTCCATTCCGCTATCTCAGCTTTGAACCTGCCCCCTTTAAACCAAACCCGAATGTATTGAATATTAGCAAAGGAAGGATTACCTATTATCTTGCTTGGTTTTCGGATTGGGATTCGATACAAAAGCCAACCTTTAGGCGGATTTCCACCAACAATCTGTGGATTAGTATTAGCGTCGGGATTTAATATTACCTCATATTGAAAATAGTCATTTGCAAGGGAAATAGTCTGCCCATTATTTCTGTTCAAAATTTCAGTATCGGGATACTGACCAAGTTCAGAGATAGCATTCCCTTCAAAACTATTATATTCCAAAAAATCGGGCGGGTTTCGCTGGCTATCATCCTTATTAAAATCGAACTTATAATCGTCGCGAGCCGGGTCTTGCTCTAAATTCAAAGGATAAGGATAAGACTGCTTTTCACCCTCATCATTTAGCGCATCGATACCAATATCTTCTCCAAAATCTGTAATCCCATTTGGGATTGGACTTGCTTTGGTAATGCCGTCTTCGGTGTCGAGCCTTTGATTTGGCATAATATCTTCACTAATTTGACCAAGTTCGATATACATCTTTGTTTGATTAGGTTCGTAATCATCGATTTTCATCATGATTTCAACAAATTCTATATTGTCATTATCGAAATTAGTATTGTAAGAAGAAAGCAGTTTGGTCATCCCAGCCCAAATACGAGCACGATTTTCTGGTTTCGCCGAAAAATCATCGAGCGGATTAAATAATGGATTCAATGAATCGAGAAAGAGAGGGTTCTTATTGTAAATACCACGAATATCCGGGTCGAAATAAATGTAAAGAGGCGAAAGATTTGCTCGTCCGGGAATAAATTGACGATTCGGATAAGCATCGGTTATCGGAACTCTTGGAATAAAATACTGCCACCAGAACATCCGTCCACGATATAATGCTCGCGTCGTGTCGTCCGGGCCAATTAGTGGATCTTGCGGAGGAGAACTGTGTATCCACAACGTAGGTGTTAGCCCAAGCGAGATGTAGCGTTGTGCACCCTCAAAATCATCGATATACACAACTGGTTCGTTTCTGTCGCTTGCAACATCGGAAGTGCGTCTGTTAGGAGTTGGAAGCATCATCGCCCATTCTCCCCTAACGTTGAATGAAGATTGAGCCTTTGTATCGTAGAAGGGAAGCAAATCAAGAAATTTAGTTATCCACGGCAAATCCCAAGTCATCCTGCCATCGAAGCCGACCATAGTGTTCGAAACTGGCTCATCCCCAAGGCGAACACGGTCAGTAATCAACGCCTGGTTATACCACATTGTTGTAAAACCTAAATTTGCATCCATTTGCCTGGTTCTAAGTAATTGATAATCGGCACGTAATCCAAGAAGCGTCCGGGTTGTAATGTTGAAAATATCTTGCGATTCATATTCAATTTTAAGATTCGCATTGGGCAACGAAGCTCGCGGGTTTCTTAAAGTAAGCATCCCAGCGTAATAATCTATAACGTAATCTTCGTATTCGCGAAGTGGTACACCATCGAGAGTAACTTTAACACTATTAGGAGTAAGATTAAATGCTCCGAGCGAGATACGGTCGGTAACACGTCCGGAAACCTCACCCGAAATAACAAAACGGTCGCGGTTGGTATTTTTACGAGCAACATCGTAAGTCGTATCATAAACTTCACCGAAAACAAATTGTTCAGCAAGTTGTGGTGTGCCAATCCTATCGAAATATTCGCGCAGTCCTTCACGAAAAGGCTCCAAACTTGGGAATGTAATTTCTCCCCATACTGGGTCGAAAAATGGAGGACGTAAATCAAATTGCCCATCGCTCGGTGGCGAACCGGTAGCATTATTAACTTGGTCAACTTTTAATATGGTAACAAGCTTATCGGGAGCACCTATCAATACATCGCTCGAGTCATTATTTTGATTTACATACCAAATATTGATTTTTGTATCGGTCGTCGAAACATTTGTTGCATTTATTTGATAGATATTCTTCATCGTTCTTGCCCATAAGGATTTATATGTGGGAAGCAGATTAGGGCGATAGACTAATTTCAGTATCAGTGTGTCTTTTTCCCGCTGGAAAGTAGAAATTGTCCCATAATAGACATCATCCAATGTATCAAGCGTTGCTCCTTCGATTCGGTATGCAACAGCATAATAACGGTCCTGTCTCATATTTAATATAGTTAATGTGCCTAAGTTGTAATCAATCTTGTATCGCGATGAATCCAAACGAAGGAAGTTACCTCGTTCAACAATACCGGTTTGTATTGGGGTAAACTTCAAGTTGGAAGCATAAAATTCTCCCAGTCGAAAGCGCTTTGGCTCCAAGTCTGCAAATGCGACTGCATTACCACCATAGGCATTGTCGCGAACATCCGTGGTCGATTCATAAACCTCAATTTCTTTAACGCGATAGTAGGAAGACGATTGAGGAATAACAGGAGTAGAATGTTTGAAATACTCCCGGTAGATACTACGATAAGCAGTATCTAAAAAGAAATGATTTTTAGCGAAGTCGTAGGCACGGAGTGCGAAATATTGCTTACTTGAACCCCCACGAACATCAACAAATTTTCGTTCTCCACGCCTCTGCGAAGCAATGGTTTTCAAAAACAGAGGTCCAAACTGAAAATCCGCACGAACACCAAAAAGAGTCTGTCCACCACCGATTAAAGTAGAAGGAACGGGAAGAGAAACATTGCCAACCTCAATAAGTTTAATGATATTATCATCGTCGCCTTGGTACGAGATTTTAAACTTATTGTCGAAGTCAAATTGTCTTCGCGTGTTCCAATCGGTTCCTATTGTTAATTTATCGCCAATTTTTCCTGTTACGTTGACACGAATATCTTGGCTGAACATAGGTGAAGATTGTGTTTGACCAAAAGCAGACGTGCTTCCCAAGTTCTGTAAATCCCAACGCCAACCCATCCGAATATTTACTTCGCCATTTACATTTAGACTTACCGTAGGTTTTCCGAATATCGAAATTAGTGGATTTGGGGGAACCGGAATAGTAAGACCGGTCGATTGGCTCAGAATTCGTGCAATATCACCCCCACTTAACGCAACTTTAAGGTCGTAGTTGGAAATAAGTGAATCCCAAATATGTTTTTGCAAATCTTGCTTCCTTAATGCAAGGTAATCTTCTAAGTCCATAAAATAATCGAACGAAAGTGGAGCTTGCCAAAAACGATAACTATACGTCATTTTACTTGCGTTGGTATCGACATCAAGATATTTAAACATACCTTCGGTAAGGTAGCGGAACCGAGGATTATCACAATCGGGATAGCGATAAATCAAATCTA
>CAZPSM010000016.1:11530-22550 GCA_964589125.1 uncultured Hyphomicrobiales bacterium
GAGCAGTCGCTCCTCTGGGATTTTCTTCTTGGAAAATTCCGGAACTTGTAAATTTAGAAGAGTTGTATCTAAAGTTTGGCTGTAAGCAGAAAAGAAAATCGAAGAAAAAACAAAAAAAGTAGGTATAAACAACCAAATTCTTCGCTTATTTATAGCGATAAACTTTTGATACACAATCTTTCTAATCATTACTTTATGCACACCAACACCTAAAATTGGCAAATAAGTTAAAACTACGCCATCTCTTTTTTAAACGTTAATTGTGTATCAAAAGATTAATATTCAACAAAAATTGTTCCACAACCAAATTCAAAAATATATTTTTTTAGTTATTTATGCAAAACGAAGGTCGCCGCAAAAAATTTTTAATTTTTTGGCTTTCTGGTAGATATTTCACTCTATTGTTACCATATCAATACTGAAATACCAAGGATTCTACTTTCTAATCGTTTTATTATTTTGTATTTTTGAGTGCAATTTTTAACAAAAAATGAATAAAGAGCAAAGAATACGAGAAATCATAAATATTCTTGAACAAGAGTTTCCCGAGGCTCGAATACGGCTCAACCACTCTAATCCTTTTGAGTTACTTGTTGCAACCATTCTTTCCGCACAATGTACCGATGAACGAGTAAATATTGTTACAAACCAACTTTTTGCAGAATACCGAACACCACAGGATTTTGCCAATATAGACCCAACTGAACTCGAAAAAAGAATTTATTCAACTGGCTACTACAAATCCAAGGCAAAACATATCATTATGAGCTCGAAAAAGATTCTCGAAAAGTTCAATGGCGAGGTTCCCAACACAATGGATGCCCTTCTTCAACTACCCGGGGTTGGACGAAAAACCGCTAATGTTGTACTTTCCCATTCATTCAATACACCTGGGCTTGTCGTAGACACACACGTAACTCGCATTGCCAACCGATTAGGGTTAGTTTCGACCCGAGATGCAAAGAAGATTGAATTTATATTGAGAGAAATCGTCCCCAAAAGTAAATGGGTTCTGTTCACACATCTTCTAATCGCACATGGCCGAAAATATTGTATTGCCCGAAGACCTAAATGCAAAGAATGCCCAATCAATCATCTTTGCCCTTCAGCAAACTTAACTTAAAATGTCTTGTAACTTTGTTCCAATTGATTTGTTAGATAGATTTTAAATGAGGCGAGTTCAATGAAAATAAATTTTACTAAATGGCTATTTGTTGGATTTTTATTATTCATATATGCTAATATACTATTAAGCCAAATAGAAACTAGATACGATAGCAAAGGGACCGATTTTTGGCTTACATTCCTTCCTAACTTTCATCAAAATCCTAATACCGATTCCCTTTACATCTTCATAACATCTTCGGAGCCAACGAGTGGAACAATCGAATACAGGGATCGAGCAGGTACCCCTTTTACCCAATCGTTTACAATTAGCGACCCAACACAAATCTACGTTTTTAAACTCAAAAACTCCAATTTCGAACTTTTAGGTTTTAATGAAGGCGGAACAATCCGTAGTTCCAACCAAGGCGAATCGATTGCTTTGAATTCATTCCATATTACTTCTGAAAAAGAAATTACCGTATATGCTTTAAACCAAGCACACTATACTTCGGATGCTTTTATGGTGCTTCCAACTGACGTATTGGGCAAAAGATATTTTATACTTTCATACAATAGCGATGGGAGTAGCGATTACTTTGGAATAAATGGAAGCAGTACACCTTCGCAATTTGCTATTGTTGCAACCGAAGACAGCACTTCGGTTACCATCTATCCTTCGGCAGAAACTTATGTAAATGGCTATTCCACACAAACAATAAATATGAATCGAGGAGATGTTTATCTCGTTCAAGCAAGAATCCGCACTAATCAACTGAGAACTGATTTGACTGGGACCGAAATTATTTCTTCGAAACCCATCGCTGTGTTCTCGGGACACCAAAGAGCTACTGTTCCCATTACCCTAAATGTCGATAATCCATCTCGAGATATTCTGGTAGAGCAACTACCTCCGGTTTCAACCTGGGGAAAGAACGCAATTGTTGTCCCTCTTGCAACCTCCAGGAATGAAAATCCTTATGGAAATAACCTTTTCCGGGTTCTTGCTGCCGAAGACGAAACAGAAATATATATCGACGGAGTTAGGGTAACTACATTGAACAGTGGCGGATACTACGAAAGAATTTTGAACAAAGCAATGTATATAACAGCAAATAAACCGATTCTTGTTGGAGCATTCAAAAAGACAGTTGGAAATAGTGGTAACATTAGGGTTGGTGACCCTTTTTTCCTTGTTATGCCTCCAATCGAACAATATATGAACAACTACCGGGTGATAAATGTTCAAGTCTATGAAAGGGAGCAATCCTCCTATTTCCCAGTTTATCTCGAACAATACATTTCGATAATCATACCCAAATTGCATTGGCAAAGTTTCCGTCTTGATGGCAGTCCATTGTTACCCGGTAATATAGTTAATATCAATAGCGTTGATTATGTTTATGCAACAATTGGTGTAACCGATGGAGTGCATTATGCTGAAGCAGACACAACTTTCGGCATAATCATCTATGGATATGGCAATGCAAATTCTTATGGATATATTGGCGGAAGTAGTTATCTCAACCTGAAATACTTCGAACCTAAAATTAAAACATTGCAAACTGATTCGTGTTTTGTATCGAAAGGCATCGCATATAAGTATGGTGCCAGAGATGCCGATTTGGTAGATGTATTCATAGTCGACAGCGTTACCCAGAACACCGAACTTTACAACAAAACATATTCAAAAGACACGATATTTTATAGTTTCAGATTGAAAGATATTTACAGCGACGGAAGTTATGGATTATTCGTTGTCGATACCATTGGATTGCAAAGTCCTCTGTTTGTTGAATGGGTTCCGGGGTTCACGGTTTGTGCCGATGGTTATCGCAACACAACAAATATTCCAATCATTAAGGATACCACTTCCGTTGGAAAGGATATATGCTTCACTGTCAACTTGGAAAACTATGGGCGATTCGAGCAAATAATTACTCGTGCCTATTTGAAGAATCTCGGAATTATCTTTGAAGGTATTACACCATTTAATGTTCAACCTTTTTCCAAATATAAACTTACGTTTTGTTTGAACTTTAATCGGGACACAACAATTATCGATACTCTGATGATTGAAAATGATTGTGCAGAACGAAAGGTTTTGGCTATTGAAATTCTGATATTGGTCGATAAGAGCCAACCAAAAACTTTTGCCGAAAAGGACACCTGCTTAAGATATATCGATTGGGTAGTTACAGATTCTCTAAAATCCGATAAAGGGCTGTTGCAAATCGAGGTTTTGGAAAAGACGAATTGCAAGACCTTATAGCGTTTTACCCCAAAAAAGTAGCGGTTCGTGTTAACATTATAAGTCCTTTCGAAGATACATTTTATCATATCATCGCCGAAGATTCTGTGGGAAATTCGATTGAAATAAATGATACAATTCCCGGCTTTACCTTGCAAATTCTCGATTTTGACAACGAAAGAGTATATGATTTTGGCAGTTTAAGTGTTGGATATATTGCTTGCGATACTTTGCAACTATACAATTACGGAAACTTTACTCTTATGCTCGACGATATTGAATTCGAGCGAAACATTGAATTTTCCATTCCTCCTTCGCAACTGCCTATTGTTATTCCACCCAAGACATCTGTTCCATTATTTTTCTGTTTTAATCCCTCGAAAGCCGATTTATTTAGCGACACCCTAAAATATACATTTCTGTGCTCATCAATTAAGGTCCCAATCCAAGGTGAAGGAGAAACCATTTCTCTAAACGGCGGTACAAATTGCAATGTTCGACTAATCACCGAGCTGCAAGGAGCAAAAAATGCTGTTGTTTCGGATGAACCGTTCCCAAATCCAGCAAAAACAATCGTTTATCTTCCTATTCCCAAAGGTATAGAAGCACCGCTAACCATTGAGTTATTCAATTCTATAGGAAAGAAAATCAGTAGCACAATAATACCCACTTATAATTCCGAAGCAAGTTTTGTCGAAATCGATATATCATCGTTAGCCGATGGTTTCTATATCGTGTCTTTGAAAGGTAGAAATGTTGTTCATAATTATAAATTTTTCAAATTGTATTGACGGGATTGGTTCCTAAACATTACTAAAAAAGCATTTGTTTTAAATCATAAATACAAATAGGCAACATTATGGGGAAAAAACATTTAGTCGTTATACTTATCGTTTCAATAGGCACATTAATAGGAGGATTGTTTATGCTATTACAACTACTGGGAAATGAGAGTAAACCCAAAGAACACGGCAAGAAAATAATAAAACTACCACAACCAAAATTCGATAGTAATACTTCAATTGAACAAGCCTTACTAAAAAGAAGGTCGGTCCGCTATTATAAGAACGAGCCACTTAAACTTGCAGAAATATCGCAACTACTTTGGGCAGGACAAGGAATTACGGCAGCAGGTGGATACAGAACCGCTCCTTCTGCTGGTGCGCTTTATCCACTTGAACTCTATGTCGTTGCAGGAAACGTCGATGGCATAGCCAATGGAATTTACAAATACGAGCCGAACAACCACGAATTGGCAATGATTGCAGAAGGGGATAAAAGAAAAGAACTATATAACTCTGCCTTATATCAAGAGTCTATTCGAGAGGCGCCCGCGATTATTGTAATTTCGGCAGTTTATGAACGAACAACTTGGAAGTACAGGGAAAGGGGTATAAGATACGCCCATATCGAAGTTGGTCACGTTGCACAAAATATTTACCTCGAGGCAGTAGCACTCAATCTTGGGGTTGTAGCTATCGGCGCTTTCGAGGATGACAAGGTTGCAAAAGCAATGAACTTATCCGATAAAGAACACCCCTTGTATATAATACCCGTTGGTATTCCAAAACTGCTCGAAAGCTATCCACCCGAAAAATAGGGCTAACAAACTTGCTTCCCATCGGGAAGTAATGAGTAAAGCAATTCAACAATTTATATCAGACTTGAAGCGGTGAACAAAATATTCATCGTGGGAATTACGTCTCACGTTTTTGCTGTTTATTGAAGAAATAACTATGCCAAATGTATTAAATTATTTACTCTTGGGTTTGGTAGCTGGGATTTTTAGTGGATTGATAGGCATTGGTGGGGGAGTAATTATTGTACCAGCATTGGTCTTTCTGTTTGGATTGTCACAGCACCAAGCTCAAGGCACAACGTTAGCATTGCTCGTTCCACCTATTGGTTTACTTGCCGCATGGACATACTACAAGCAAGGGTATGTGGATTTGAAAATAGCAGCCTTGATATGTGTGGGTTTCTTTTTAGGTGGCTTATTGGGTGCTAGGTTGGCAACAGGATTGAGCAACGCAACCTTAGAAAGAATATTTGGAGTAGCGTTGCTTTTGATTGCAATAAAGATGATATTTGCCAAATAAACAGGTTATAACAGCATCAACTAAAAACATTAATAAATCTCGATATTACACTTCAAAGTGGAAACAATACAACATTAAAAAGTGATTTATCCTATACATTTCTTTTAAGAAATTTGCATAAACGTAGTTTGCAGGCTCTATATAAATTTACACCACCACCCTGCCTTTGTTTAAGAGTTCAGCTCGTTCAGCAACTTGTAGATTTTGGATAATTGGAAGCAAGTTCCCTTCGATAACTTCATTCAAATTGTAGTTTTTTTGTTCACCTTCTAAGCGATGGTCGGTAACGCGATTCTGTGGCCAATTATAAGTTCGAATTTTTTCGGAACGGTCGCCAGAACGAACCATTGACTTTCGAGCGGTCGAAATCTCTTTCTGCTGCCTTTCGAGTTCAAGTTCATAAAGCCTTGCGCGCAATACTTTCATTGCTTTTTCGCGATTGCTCGACTGGGAACGTTCCTCTTGGCACGAAACAACAATACCAGTTGGTATGTGTGTAATTCGAACCGCCGTTTCGACTTTGTTCACGTTTTGTCCGCCGTGTCCACCGGCACGAAAAATATCTATTCGCAAATCGTCTTTATTAATATCGATGTCAATTTCTTCGGGTTCGGGAAGAACAGCAACAGTTGCAGCCGAAGTATGGATCCGCCCACTCGCTTCTGTTTCTGGAACACGTTGAACCCGATGAACTCCGCTTTCGAATTTCATTGTGCCGTAAACATCTTCACCCGAAATAGAAAAAATGATCTCTTTGAACCCACCTCGTTCGCTTTCATTAAAATCTATAACATCAATCCTATAATTTTGACGTTCAGCAAACTTTTGATACATTCGGAAAAGGTCGCCAACAAAAATGCCAGCCTCGTCGCCACCTGTTCCAGCACGAATTTCGACAATACAGTTCTTTAAATCATTCATATCCTTGGGGTTAAGCAAAACTTTTAGTCGCTCCTCAAGTTCCAACTTCGCTTTTTGTAATGCCTCGATTTCCTCGTAAGCAAGTTCTCGGAGTTCGGGTTCGATACCGCTCTCTATCAACTCATAATTGGAATCGATTTCGGCAACGATTTTTAAATATTCTTTCGACAATTCAACAATCGGGGTTAAATATTTAAGTTCCCTAGAAAGTTCTTTGAATCGTTTGACATCGCGAACTATATCGGGGTTGTTTAGTTCTTGTTGAATGCTATTATATCTTTCGACGATTGCTTCTAATTTTTCGCGCATATATGCTATTGAAAAAATAAATAGATATTACAAAACGAAATAGGAAAAAGAATATTATCTTTTTTATGTTGAAATAGAAAGGCTTTTCTATACCATCCGATACTATCTATTTCAGCATTGGGCCGTAATGTTCATACATATATTTTACTACTGCTTCGGCTTCGTTGGGTTTCAAGCCTTGATTGGGCATTGGCGGATAATTCGGGTCAACTTTAACCGGGTTAAGAATGAACTTGACCATATCCTCTTTTCTGTTTTCATATTTCTTTAGAACTTCTTTGTGAGGTGGACCCACAAGTTTAGTATCAAATTGATGACAAGCAACACATTTGGCTTTGTAGATTTCCTCTCCGTTTATTTCTCGAACCACACGTCCCGCGGATGCCAGCAAATTCTCTTCATAAATTTGATATGCTTTGACAATTTGAAATTCCTGGACTTTGTTTGATACAGCAAAAAGTGTGGTCTCGGAGCCAAAAAACAAGATATATGAAACTACCGAAATGTAAAATGCAATTCGCGCAAAACGGATGTTAAATTCTTTAAAAGCGAAATAAGCAAAAATTAAAGCAAGCAGAAGTACCAATACAGAAATAATTACCAAGATATAATACTGAAAACTTACCTATCCTACCGGAGCAATCAAAAAAAGAAAAAACATAAAAAATGGAAAAAACAATCCAAATATAAGGGCTCGTGCAACAACTTTCTTAGTAAAAGGACTTTCTGCTATTAAATCTCCACTTTTCGATAATTTATCGACAGAGAATTTGAAGAAAGCATATCCAAGAGAAGAAAGCAATAACCCAGCAATGGCAAACAAGATCACCCTAAAAACTACCTCGGGAGAAAACAAAAAAGTTGCAACAGAAAACCTTGCGTTTGCTTCTAAAAATTGAGCAAAAATAGCAATGGTAATCCAAACAGTTGTTACGACAAGTATGACTGAAACAAATGCTAAGACTAAAGGTACTGCTCCAATTTTTTTATTCGACGAGTGCTCATCGATGTTTGATAGATTTTCTAGCAGCCACCGTTTGTAAAATTGCAAAAGAATAAATGCAAACAAATAGGTTAAAAGCGAAATAAAAAACCAAACTTGAAGTTTCAAAATATTAGGAAGTTGGAACTGTATTAAAATGAAAAACACAGCAAGTAAAGGAACCAAACCCAAAAACAATGGTGGGATTATCCCTTTACCACTTTGATTAGCAAAATCGAATGAATATTTAAGGTAAATAGTATTGGAAAGCCATCTTGCTTTCAAAACATAGTAAATAGAATTAAACAAACTACCAAATACAATAGCCAGATAAATTCCAAGAACAGAAAAACCAATAAAAAATAAAAACTCAAGTAACTTCAAAGTGGCTTCAGAATGTGGTATAGCAATAAGTTGAAAAAATTTCATAACGCAGTTCTCCTAAAAGTTAAGAAATCTATTTACAGAAAGAAGAATCATCACAAACAAAACAAAGGCATTAAGTTGAATAAAAGCGGTTCGATAAAAACTATTCTGCTGGACAAGGAGAAGCAACTTTGAACAACGAATCAAAAGGTAAACTCCGAGAATAAGCATTATTGGAAAGGTTGCAACATTAAACTTTTCCCCAAAGAATGGAATCGAAAGTCCGCAAAAAACAAGAGCGATTATCCACATAAAAGAAATTCTGGAAATTTGCTGTGTTGTCAGTTTGTCGGTTAAAAGTGGGAATCCTGCCTTCCGGTAATCATTTTCGAATAGAATCAATAGCAACCAAAAATGCGGCATTTGCCAAATGAAAAAGAAAGTAGACAAAGCCAAATTCTGAGGGTGCATTAATGCTCCACCGGCGAATGTCCATCCAATCGCAGGAGGAATTGCACCAATAAAAGCCCCAGGAAATGCAGCGTAAGGAGATATTCTTTTCAAAGGAGTATAAATAGCATTGTAAATAAACACCGCAGAAATTCCAAGTATGAAAGGAAGCGAATTTTGTGCAAAATAAAGAAGTAAAACTAAACCAAAGAGGATGAACCCCGTCGCAACGAGAGTCCCTTCGACTGGGGATAGTTTGCCTAATGGTATTGGCCGCTTTGCTGTGCGGTCCATTTTTGCATCCAACCACCACTCCTGTGCCTCGTTCAAGGCGCCCGAACCGCTTGCTAAGAGCAAAATAGCAACAAACAAATATACTATGTCGAAGTTTATTTCACTAGCAGAAAGGAAATAGCCCACCAACGAAGAAATTGCAACAGAAAGGGCAATACGAAACTTTATAAAAATGAATATATCTTTTAAAGTTACACTTTTCAATTTCGTTTGGCAAATTTATTATACAAAAGTTCGACAATTTGTTCAAGTTCGCTATCGTTAACTTTGTTCAACTGCTGTGGCATTGTTACTTTATCGAAACCAACAACTTGTTCAATGTCTGGATACATAATGGAACGTCGAAGATAATCTTTATCGATTGCAACCATTGTGTCTTTTCCTTCCGATTTAACATGAGCCATCCCTCGCTTCAAATCGACAAACGATGGTGCAATCGATTTCGAGCCATCGAGACTATGGCATTGCACACACCCCTTTGCAAAAAGAATTGCATAACTACTGGAAAGTAAATCCTTATAGTTACTTGTATGATTCGCAAGATATAATTTCAAAAAATCATCTGTAGCCTTCCCTTCATACCAAAGAGCAAATTCTTTTTCTGGCACAACATAAACTTTTGAATACATAAGCGAATGGTTCAACCCACAATACTCAGCACAAGCAATATCGAACACACCAGTTCCCTTGGAATTAACAACCATATAGTTTTTTCTTCCGGGGACAGCATCTTCTTTAATGCGAAATGCAGGGATGTAGAAACTATGGTTTACATCAACAGAAGTAATGGTAAATTTTATAGGTTTATTCGAAGGAATAAATAAAGTATCGGTAACCTTACCATTAGGGTAAGTAAATTTCCACACCCACATTTTTGCTTCGACTTTGATTTCCATTGCCCCTGGTGGAACATATCTCGATTCCTTAAAAGTTACATAACCAAAGTAAAACATTCCCAACACCAGAATAACGGGAACAACCACCCAAATAATTTCGAGCACCCGATTCCCTTCGATTTGAGCAGGGTTCGGGTTCCTTTTTCGATTATATCTTATAACAAAATAAATCATTACCCCTGTAATACCGAGAAGCAGAATCGCAGCGATTCCAACTATCAATAGCATTACAAGGTCAACGTTCTTTGCATATTGTGAAACTTCGGTAAACATAGCAATTCTCACCTAAAAAATACATCGAATGAGGTTAGAATAAAAATGGATGCCAGGGTTGCAAGAGCCACAAAGAAAAACACTTTAAATATAGCATCATCGAACTTAATATGCATAAAATAAAGTATTACCAAAGTGGATTTAATTGCAGCAATAGAAAGAGCAACAAATAGAGCGGTTTTTTTCAAATCAACACCTGCAACTGCAACAGTTAGCACAGTCAAGGAAATAAGGCTCAACCAAATTAAAACGTAAGTTCCATAAGTTATTAAATGTCCTTTATGTTCAACTTTTTCCATACATACTCCCTACTAATGAATCAAGTAGAATAATGGAAATAGAAATATCCAAATTAAATCGACAAGATGCCAATATAATCCGGCATTTTCAAGTTTGATATAATCGTGGCTTGTGATTTTGTTTCTTATAAGAAACACCAGCATAAATGAAAGAATGATTGCTCCAATAATCACATGTAGAGCATGCAAACCCGTCATCGAAAAATACATTCCATAGAAAATAATTTCACCATTAGGTTTATTCATAAGTTCTTGGGCACCGGGAGCAATTCCATGGTGAAACTTTGCAGTCCATTCAAAGTATTTGACAACCATAAAGGCTAAAGCAAACCCAATCGTTGAAACCAAAAGGGTTATAGAAAGAGCCTTCTTGCCACGTTGAATTGCTGCAATCGACAAAGCCATAGTCAAACTGCTCGTTAAAAGGAAGATTGTATTAATTGTTCCAAGCACAATATTTAAATCTTGTGCAGCAACCACAAAATCTTTGGAATACTCTAATCGATATGCCATATAGAGTAGGAACAAACCTCCAAAGAGAAGCAATTCTGTAAAAAGAAATAGCCACATACCCATTTTTGCACCAACCGCATCTTTGTGTTGATGCAAATCGGCAAGATGGGCTACCCGTTGGGTGTGCACTTTTTTTTCGGCAGCGATATTAGTTTCAATGTTTTCCATCTTGTTCTCGATTTATATGTTTATAATCGTATGCTCCGTGTGTAATAACAGGGACTTCTTCAAAGTTTTCTACCGGGGGTGGCGAAGGAATCTGC
>CAZPSM010000016.1:22602-36103 GCA_964589125.1 uncultured Hyphomicrobiales bacterium
GAATAAAGAATAAATAAGGTTGATAAACATTATCATTAAACCAGAAACCAAAATCCATGAGCCTACGGTAGAAATTATATGAAGTGTTTGATATTCGGGCAAGTAACTCCAATAACGTCGAGGCATACCCTTGTAACCAAGAATAAACATAGTAAAATAAAGCATATTGAATCCAACGAATATTATAGAGGCAGCCCAAATTGCGATTTTTTCACTATACATTTTGCCAAACATTTTGGGGAGCCAATAATGCATAGCAGCAAAGAAAATAACAACAGTGCCTCCAAACATAGTATAATGGAAATGAGCCACAACAAAATAGGTATCGGTAACATGGACATCGGTCGAAAGTGAACCAAGGACTAATCCTGTTAGCCCACCTATCGAAAACAAGAAGATAAACATCATAACATAGAGAAGAGGTGCTCGGAAGTCGATTGAACCCTTGTATAGTGTAGCAACCCAGTTGAAAACTTTTACACCACTGGGAACTGCCACAAGAAATGTTAATAACGAAAATACCATTCGGGAAGTATCGCTCATTCCTGAACTGAACATATGATGAGCCCAAACGAAATATCCTATAAAAGCAATAGCAAGGCTGGAAAAAGCAATGGCTTTATACCCGAAAATCGTCCTACGTGCAAAAGTTGGGATAATTTCCGAGACAACCCCCATTGCAGGCAAAATCATTATATAAACGGCAGGATGCGAATATATCCAAAACAGATGCTGAAAAAGTATTGGGTCGCCTCCCATTGCCGGGTCGAATATACCAATATGGAAAAGTCTTTCTACAATAACCAAAACGATTGTGATTCCGACAACCGGAGTTGCAACAACTTGAATCCACGCTGTTGCATACAAAGCCCAAACAAACAAAGGCATTCGAAAAAATGTCATTCCGGGCGCCCGCAATCTATGGACAGTAGTTACAAAATTCAATCCAGTAAGTATAGAGGAGAACCCCAAAATGAAAGCCCCCAGCAATGGAAGAATAACATTGGTGGTAGTTCTAATACTATATGGAACATAGAAAGTCCAGCCAGTATCAATCGGTCCACCTTGCAAAAACAATGCAATTATTGCAAATATCCCTCCGAAAATATAGAGCCACCACGACAGTAAGTTAAGTCGTGGGAAGGCTACATCGTGTGCCCCTATCATTATCGGAAGGAAAAAGTTACCAAATACAGCAGGAATTCCCGGAATAATAAACAAAAAAATCATAATCACCCCGTGAAGGGTGAAAAAAGTATTATATGTTTGGGCATCGACAATAGTTTTTCCTGGGGTTAACATTTCAAGTTTCATCAAGAAACCCAAAGTAATCCCAACCCATAAAAATGTTGCCATTCCAACTAAATAAAGCAAACCGATGCGTTTGTGGTCTGTGGTAAATATCCATGACAAAAATCTGTTGCCTCGGGGGTTAAATTTAAGATAGTTTTCTGAATTCTCTGCTAATGTTCCATTAGCCATTTTTGTTCTCCCTTTTGTTTTTCTTTTTTGCAACCAAGATAATAAAAAATACCGCAATGGAAAACAGCATTATTGTCCCAATTACTCGCGTAAAATTGAAAAAATATGCTCTGCCTTGTGGGTCGTAAGAGTAACAAAATTTTAACAATCGATTCACCGTGGGAAGGCTCAAACCACGTTCTGCCTCGTAAACAGCCATTTTAAAATCGAAGGGGCGAAACTCTGTCCCAAAAAGATAACGCGAGATTGTTCCATCGGTCGCAATTGCATAAATCGAAGCAGCATGAATGAAATCACCTTTCCCGTCGGGCTTGAAATAGAAACCAATTGCATCAGTTAATTTTCGTACGCTAAGACTGTCGCCGACTAAAAATTCCCAAGCTGTTGGTTCAATATGTCGTTCCAATCCTTTCAAATGATTATCTTTCCATTTTTTCGCTTTGTCGGCAGTTTCCGTATGGTCAAAGCTAATGGTTACCAACTGGTAGTCTTTACCAGGGATAATGTCCGCTTTATCCACAACTTCGCTTACCCCTGTCAACAAAGGACTGCAAATACCAGGACAATGATAATAAACGAACATCATTATAGTAGGCTTTTTAATAATATCCCCAATGTTGACCTTTTTCCCTTCTGAATTGGTAAAAACAAGGTCCAAAGGAATTTTGTTCCCAAGCTTTTCAACTATACCTACCTCTGGTGGTTTATTGTTTGCCTGAATAATAAAATTAGCAAATATCAATAGTAATAAAACAAAAGTTCTTTCCATCCTCTATTGCTTCAAATAAATTAATAATTCGCCAATAAATCTTTGTTTCACTTCTGCATTTTCCGAAACAAAAGTCGGAGAAACTCCATTATCGGGTATATTTGCTACTATCAAATCGCTTAGGACATCAGGGTTAGCAACTTTCAGTTTAACTTTGATTAAAAAAACCGCGAGATTTTTGTAGTTGTTTACTATTTTAGAAAAACCACTTGCGGAAAATTTTTCGGCGAAAACTCCCGACAATGAATCGGCTTCATTCCTTACAGCAAGATTTTCTTCATCTATTTTTGCCATAGCCAAAGGAATAGGTATTTGTGCAGGAATTTCTCTCCGTTGAGTAATCTTATAAGTTGCATCAAGCTCTGTAAAATCATTATCAGTAGGTTGTGGAAAATCGTTGGCAAATTTCATAATGTAGTAAATCAAAGATATTTTGTCTTTCGGCGGAATGTAGTCATAGGGAACCATTGCGCTACCCGGAATACCTTCTTCGAGTGTTTTATACATTTGAACAATAGTTCTCCCATTTTTCCAGCCATTGGAAGAAGTAAAATCACGAGGAGCCGGATTTAAACCGCCCGAAGCAATCCCATTTCCCTTTCCTTCCACCCCATGGCACGAAGCACAAGTCGTTTTGTAAAGTTCCTCGCCTCTCTTTATAAGTGCATCTGCAGGGTTTCTAATTTCTGCGATGTTCACTCCTTCGACGGTCTGAGCCTCTTTAAATTCAACATCCTTGAACATCTTTGCTGGGTCGGGTTCATCGAATGGCACTACATTACGTTGGATTGAATCCACCTGATTCAGAAAAACTAAACTTATTGCAAAGATAATAATCAAGAAATAAATAAAAGTATAGCCAAACCAGCGCGATGGATGTTTGAGAACTTCTTTAAACTTAATTTCATCCTCAAAATCGAATTTCGAGTGTTCCATATCTACCAACTCAAATTAACATTTTTCTTTATATAATCTAAATTCAATCTTTTCTAACGAGAAAAATATTATAATATTTTAGTAAACCTAATATTTATTTACAACTATAAATGGAATTCGACTCCGCGTTTGAGTTTAGGGTCGCCAATAGGAACTAAGTTGCGTCCTTTCGAGAATAAATGAAAAGAAACTACCAATAGCCCAATCGCAAAGATAATAGCAGACAACTCGAGCCAACCGAAAATAACGCCATTTTTATTATAAGTGGGCATTACAATCCAATATAAATCGTAGTAATGAGCGAAAAGAATCCAAAGCGACGCAATTTTTAAGCGGTTCGGGTCCATCTTTGCGGGTTGAGGAAGTAGAAAGACATAAGGAACGATAAATTTCACGAAAATTATTCCAATCGACCAATACATCCAACTCCCAACCCCACGGTTAATAAACCAGAAAGTTTCTTCGGGCAAATTGGCATACCAAATAAGCATAAACTGGCTAAACGCTATATATGCCCAAAAGTTTGTAAATGCAAAGAGCAAAGCACCCATACTATAGTAATGTTGTCGATTTAAGCCTTCGACAAGGAAACCCGATTCGTTTAGTGTTATTGACGTAAACGTAAAAACGGCAAGAGAAGCAAGAACAGTTCCAGAAAAGAAATATACTCCAAAAATCGTTGAATACCAGTGTGGCTCTAAACTCATCAACCAATCAATCGAAAAGAAGGTCAAAGTTACTGCAAAAATAGGCATAAAAATAGCAGAAACTACCGTATTGCGCTTTGTTAGTTTTGGGTCAGCCGAAACATCTTGTTTGGAAGATGTTCGGATAATCAAAAAGTAAAAGAGAAACCAAAGCAAAAAAGTTGCTACAAAACGCACTATAAAAAATGTCTGGTTCAAGTAGGTGGATTTATTCCTCAAAATCTCGTCGTTAATCAGAGATTCGGTATGAGACCAGTGATAAATAGAATGAATATTTAAAATGACTGGTATTGCCAGAATAGGTGCGAGCAACACAAGCGAAGAATTAATTTCGGCAACTCTGCGGAAAGGGACACTCCAAACAGCACCAGTTAGATACTCAATCCCAATAAAGAATATAGAACCAATACCAATACTAACTATCCAAGTAAAGACAACTATCATATTAAACGAAGCCCGCTCTGGTTCTAAAACATATCCCAAGACGATACCAAGCAATCCAATCAAGGTAGCAACAATACCAAGAGTATAATTTTTGCTTGGCAGTTCTTTGCGCGAATAGTCTATTGAATTACCAATCGATACATCCGTCATTTAACATCCTCCTGTTTAGCATTTAATGCACGTTGAAGAGCACGAATATATAAAATGATTGCCCAACGTTCTCGCTCGGTGAGTTGCGAAGCATAAGAAGGCATAATGTTTTGTCCTTCTACAATTACATGGTAAATTCTCCCATCGCTCCAATTCCGAACTTTTTCGGAATGTAGACTTGGAGGATTAGGAAATTGGCCGTTCAATCTGCTATCTCCTTCCCCGCGCCACCCGTGACAAGGGCTACAAAATGTATTATATTTTTTCTTGCCCAATTCAAGCACATCATTTGCCGGAAGTAAAGGATTTACAAGTTTTTCGCCCGCCTCGTCCGGCTTCCCTTTATAAGGATAATAACGTTGCCCGCGAGCAACGGTTCCGGCAACCGGGGTACGCATCCCAAACCCATCGGCAAAGAGGCTCGACTCGGTTTGAGGGTTCTGCCTAAATTGGTTGAGCATAAAATCGAAAGGAGGTAAATATAAAATCTTATTGTTGAAGAAATAACCAAAGGCAGAAGTTACAATAGCAATAATAACTAAAAAAATCACAAATTTGGGTTCGAATACACGTGGTTTAAATCCTACTTCTTTTTCATCGTAACTTATATCTAAGATTTCGTTTGCACCAAATTCTTCGAAAACATTTCTTATAGTTTGGTAATTAAATTTAGAATCGCGAGCTTCGACGACAATACCACATCTATCAACAGATATTTTTCTCAAATACTCAGAATCGTGTAGTGGATGGCGATTGTTGGGGAACTTAAACAAAATAAATAGCATAACAATAGCAGTCCCAACAGCGGCAAGCAAAACAGTCAATTCAAATAGAACAGGCACAAACGCCGGAAAAGAAAACCAGGGTTTCCCGCCAATAGTCAAACGATAATCGACCGACATAGTCCAATATGTCAGAAACAAACCGACAAGCGTACCCGTTAGGCCAAGAACAAGAGCCACATACCCAAGAGGCGACCATTTCAACCGCATCGTTTTTGGTACACCGTGTAATGGGTAAGAGGAATGCACATCCCAAAATTGATAGCCGTCGCTTACCAACTTCCTGGCAAGAGCAACAAGTTTGTCGGGCGAATCGAACAATGCTCCAACAGCGTATAGATTATTGCTTTCTTTATTTTCCATTTAAACTCCTCGATGGTGTTGTGGTTGTGAACCTTTAATAACAGCCTTTACTTCGGAAATTGAAACAACGGGGAGAGCCCGAATAAATAAAATCACCAAAGTAAAAAATAAGCCAAAGCTTCCTAAAAGTATCCCAATATCGACAAGCGTAGGTTTATAATAATCCCAACTCGACGGCAAAAAGTCCTTCGAAAGAGTAGAAATAACAATTACAAAACGCTCGAACCACATACCAAGATTTACCAGAACACCAATAATGAACATTACGAGAACATTCCTTCGGATTTTTTTCAACCAGAATAACTGAGTAAAAATCACATTACAGGACACCATAATCCAATATGCCCATGCATAATTTCCGAAAACCCGATTGAAGAAAACGAAGGACTCTAAAGGATTGCCACTATACCAAGCGATAAAGAACTCTACACCATAGGCATATCCTACCATCATTCCAGTAGCGAGCATAACCTTGTTCATTTTTTCGAGCGTATCCAAAGTAATAATATGTTCAATATGGAAGATTTTTCTTACAACGATAAGAACATTTTGAACCATTGCAAAGCCCGAAAAAATAGCACCAGCAACAAAGTACGGAGGAAAGATCGTCGTGTGCCAACCGGGAACTATCGAAACCGCAAAATCGAAACTAACAATTGTATGAACCGAAAGAACCAAAGGCGTTGCAAATCCTGCTAAAACCAAATACAGCATTTCGTAATGGTGCCAATGACGATTTGAATGTCGCCAACCAAGACTAAATATTGAATAAATTAACTTCTTTATTTTGCTCTGTGTTCTATCGCGAAGCATAGCTAAATCGGGGATTAAACCCACATACCAAAAAACAAATGAAACCGTCAAATACGTCGAAACTGCAAATACATCCCAAATCAAAGGGGAAGTAAAATTAACCCAGAGATGGTGTTGATTAGGAAGAGGGAATAAGTAACCAGCCAACCATGGACGCCCGGTATGAATCAACGGAAAAAGCCCAGCGGTAATAACCGCAAAAATGGTCATTGCTTCAGCAAATCGGGCTATACCAGTTCGCCAGCGCTGACGGAAAAGGAATAAAATTGCCGAAATTAATGTCCCGGCATGTCCAATCCCAACCCAAAACACAAAATTAACAATCGGGATAGCCCATCCAACAGGTTGATTGTTTCCCCAAAGACCGATTCCATAGTAAAAAGAAAAACCCAGACAAATAGCCCCGGTAAGCAAAAGAGAACCACTTATTCCAAGTGCAATATAATATTTGATAGATGGTTTTGTTTCCAAAGGTTTAGCTATCGCATCATTTACCGATGAGTGCGAAGGCTGACCTTCAACTACCTCTGGTTCAACTGTGTAGTCGATATCCATACTCACGAAATATCCTCCAAATTTTTATTCCTTAATCTCGATATGTATGTAACATTAGGTTTAATGTTGAGTTCCTCGAGAACATAATAACCAAGTCTGTGATTTCTCCAATAGTATAATTCAGAATCCTTGTCGTGCATATCTCCGAATATTATTGCCTCGGCAGGACAAGCCTCTTGACATGCTGTTCGAACATCTGACCCTTTCAAAGCTCTTCCTTCTTCGGTAGCTTTTTGGCGGGCTTCCGAAATTCTTTGAACGCAAAATGTGCATTTTTCCATCACACCCCGGGACCGGACAGTAACTTCGGGATTCTGCATTAATTTAAGAGAATCTTGGTAGAAAAATCCATTGGCAAAATGGTCACGATAGTCGTAGAAATTGAACCTACGAACTTTAAACGGACAGTTGTTTGAACAATACCTTGTTCCAACACAGCGATTATATACCATTTGATTTAAACCATCCGGACTATGATTTGTAGCAACAACGGGACAAACATTTTCGCAAGGTGCATCATCGCAATGCTGACATAACATTGTTTGAAAACTCACTTCTGGGTTATCTTGGCTCCCACTAAAATAAGTATCTATTCGTATCCATTGCATTTCGCGTCCACGTCGAACCTGGTCCTTACCAACTACGGGAACATTGTTTTCCACATTACATGCCGTAACGCAAGCACCACAACCCACACATTTGTTCATATCAATAGCCATTGCCCATTTCACACCAGAATACTTAATTTCGGGAATAATAGACTTTAACCCCCCAGCACGGTGAACTTTAAATTTGCCATCCAAATATTCCCGAAGAGTTCCTTCTTGAATTATATGCCTTGTTCTCGACAAATCTTTCACAAAAGTATCGTTCAAAGAATGATGTTCAACGGTTGAAGCAAGTTTATAATGTTTCTCAGTTGGTTTAATCTTGACATCACTAAACACAAAACCATTAGACAAAGTCGTAGAATCGGCAAGAACCATTGGGTCGAACCCCACTCCATTGCCAACGATTCCCGCATTTCGCCTTCCGAATCCTGTTTCAATTACCAAACAATTGTTTGGGATACCAGGAACAATAAATATCGGTATTTCCAGCCTCTTTCCAGCCCTTGTAATTATTACAACATCTCCATTTTTAACCCCCAGTCCCTTTGCCGAGGATTCGGAAATGGCTGCATAGTTATCCCAGGTTACTTTTGTTATTGGGTGTGGGAGTTCGTTCAACCAACCATTACTTAAATATTTTCCCCCACCGGAATTATATGATTTCTTCAACAATAATAGCCAACTACCAGTCCCTATCGAAGGATTTAAGTCCTTAACAACATCATAATTGAACGTGATGGAAAGCATCGGCGTCGGTCCAACATTAACTACACCATCGTGAAGAGCAGAATGCCAAAACACTTCGAAATCGACACCGGGATTGACCATTGGATAAATCTCGCTTTGCCAAAACGACATAATAAATTTATGATAAGCATTTTGAACGAGTTTGCCTTCGAGTATTCCTAAAACAAAATCTTCTTTCTGATAAGTTCCGAATAACGGCTCTATAACTGGTTGTTGCATAGAATAATTTCTACCGGAAGAAACATAGTCGCCCCAAGACTCAAAATTATGACTAATTGGTATGATTAAATTCGATAAAACTGCTGTTTCGGTCTCCATTTCGGTAAAAGTAACAATTGGAACTTTAGAAAAAGCCGATTCAAAACCGAAATCTTTGGGAAAATCAAAAATGGGATTAACATCAAAGTTAATAAGCAAACCAACGTTGTTATTGTGAATTTTTTCAATCAAAACGCTAAAATCTTCGGACTTGCTTAATTCAATCAACGGTTGTTCATTAGAACGTAGCAAAACACTGTTGCCTAATATTTCGTTCAACAAATTAACAAGGATATGGATTTCCACTGGCAAAGTTGAACCGGCAACAATGATAGACCTGCCTTGATTCTCAATCAGTTCTCGAACAATTTGCATGAGTAGGTTAGGATTTACCTTATTCTCTTTTGCAAACTGTTGAATATCAAATTTTTCAGCAAACTGCAAGATTTTCGCTCGGGGAAAATCATTGGTAAGTTTATTATAATGATTTGTAATAACCTCTTTAAGGATAGAACCAAGCAAATCGAAATGTTTCGAAGCAGGCAAAGGAATACGATAGTCCGCATTAGCACCTGTCAATGTCATATCTGTTTCAAATGAATAGAGCCGACTAAAGTTTTCTGGATTATCGACATTCCGGTTTTGAACAAATTCACGAATATTTCTTACAAAATTACCTTCGTTACCAAGAAAATTGCTTTCTATTGCAACTATGACCTTTGCTTTCGAAAAGTCGTAATTAGCAAAATGCGGAGTTCCGTAGCACTTCTCCCAGGCTGTTCTTCTGGTATACTCACCAAGATATTCATAAGAATAGATATTTGCTGTTGGATATTTTTGTTGTAATTTACCTAACAAAGCGGAAAACGAAGGTGAATAAATTGGATTAGCAATAATTGCAATTTCTTTGCCTGTATTATTCGCCTCTTGAAACAATTGCAGGACTTCGTTGAATGCGTTTTGCCAATCAATGGCGGAAAACCTATTCCCGCTTCTCTTTAAAGGTTGTTTATATCTTTCTGGATTATATAGATTCAAGATATTTGCTTGACCAATTGAGCATATCTTCCCCTTGTTGATTGGATGGTCTGGATTTCCATCAATTTTAATTGGCCGTCCTTCACGCGTTTTAATTAGAATACCACAATGGTTAGAACAAGCAGTGCAAGTCGAAGCATAATAATTCGCAATTCCCGGGAGTACATTTTCAGGCTTTTTGTTGTATGGAACAATCGCTCCTTTATCGCGGTAGTTGTTGCAAGCGGTTGCAGTTATCGCAAGGGTCGCCGTCGAAAGAGCAAGAAACTTCCTACGGGATAGTCCATTCAATTTTTCAATTTGGAACTCTTCGGTTACTTTTTCAGAAAATTCTTGCTGTTTAAGTTTCGCATTCCGTTCCGCGGAGTTAAAATTTTCGAAATATTTCCAGTATTTTTTATTATTCATTTTTGTCCCTTTGTATTTCGAGAAACTGCGTTAGGATGAATTCGAACGCTTGGAAAAACGTTTGTGCTTTTACTGTTGGAGAATACGTTGAATGTTTTGGCAATGGTTTTTCCGGCAAAAAAACCAATCCCAATAGCCAACACACTTAATAAATTCCTTCGCCTTTGTTTTGTATCCATAAAGTTATAAAAGTATATTCAACATTAACGGTGACAAGCATTACAATAGTCAGGCCCTTTATTGACCATAGTTTTAATTTCTGGCATTTTATCGTGGGCATTACGATGGCATTCCAAACAAGCACCCATCGTAAAACGTTGCACCTGCTTTACAACTTCCATCTTTTCGACCTCGCCATGACAATATTTGCAATCAATCCCTTTGTTAACATGAACACTATGGTTGAAATATGCATAGTCGGGAACTTTGTGAACTCGCTTCCACGTTAAAGGCTTGTTCTCCAAAAAGAATTGAGTTAATCGTATTATATCGGGTCTATCCTTGCGAGCCACGGTATGGCAATTCATACAGACGTTGGTCGAAGGAACAGTTGCAAATCGGCTTTTGTCTACACCTACATGGCAATATTTGCAATCAATTTGCATATTGCCAGCGTGAAGTTTGTGCGAGAAATTAATTGGCTGTTTTGGAGAATAGCCGACTCCGTCGCGCTCGGGTTTCGAAACAAAAAAAGTAACCAGATAAGCAACAACAACAACAAATGCAGTAATCGGAACCCTTACTTTTAAAATATAATCAAGTTGAGACTTTAACACTTATCTTTATTTTATTGTTTGAAAAAATAAATCGCAAAAATAAAAAAATTAATCCATACAAAAAAACAAAAATGTAATTTTCAGAAAATTTTTTCTGTAATTCTTTGTTGCTGGAACAGATTTTACATAACTCAAAACAATATTTGCAATTTTCTACAAATGTGATTCAGATTTCCAGGATAGGAAAAAATTCGCAACTATGCAGCTCTGCACAAATCCACCTTTTATCCAACGCCAGAAATTAAAAGAAAAACAAGAATAACTGAATATTTGTAAAATTTTCAATCGGAAGCAAAAAGGAAGCGTTTCGAATCAAGTCGCCCACCAAAACGATAGCGTTGTGTGTAGTAACTTTCGGATATATGGGTTACAACAACGCCACGATGGGTTGAAGAATGGACAAAAATCCCATTTCCGAGATAAATTCCAACGTGCCCAATTCGTTTTGCTCGATAATTCCTTCCAGCAAAGAAAATTAAATCACCAAAACGCAACTCGTCTATTTCATAAATTGGCTCAAACAACAGAGCCTGGGTTTGTGCATTTGCCGGCAACCGAATACCAGCGGTTTCATTTAAAATACTACGAACAAAATTAGAACAATCCACCCCGCGTTTTGTAGTGCCACCGTATCGGTATGGTGTTCCCAACCAAAAAAGAATGTTTTGAATCAACCTATCTTTAAACAATGGATGTGTAAATACACTGGAGTTATAATCGAGTACAATTGTTTGCTGTTTTGTCAAATCAAATGATATCTTTTCGAATGAAATTTGGTCGTTCCCGATAAGGTATTTTTTGAGTTTAGCAAGCGATTCTTCGATTAACTTATGCCTTTTGAAAATTTTCGTACTATATTTCTTTGTCGTTTTTTTTACCTTATTCTTTGTAAAAGTTGGAATAGGCTGTAATGAAATACCAATAAATAGTAAAGCACACAATACCCACAATTTCTTCATAAACAAATGTTTTCTCACCATTTTACCTATTCCTATATTCTTTGAACTTCCAACCTAAATACAACTACCTAAATATACAATTAAAAAATTCTTAAAAGTTTTTAATTGTATATATAATGCCGGTATTCAAAATTTTTTTTCAGTTGTCCCGTTTTTCTGTTTTGTCCAATTATATTTTTTGATTATGGAAGCCGTAATACTTGAACGAAATGGTGGGCCCGAAAATCTTCGGTTTGTAGAAAATTTTGCTGAACCAGAATTACAACCAAACGAAGTTCTGGTTAGAATCGGTGCAACGAGTCTCAACAGGGTTGATTTGCATTTGCGCAAAGGCTATCCAGGACTATCACTCGACTTCCCCCACATTCTTGGTGGCGATATTGCTGGAACTATAGTAAAAGTTGGAAATAATGTCCGGCATTTTACAGGAGGAGAACGTGTTGTATCCTATCCAATTATTCTTCCCCAGAATCTAAATCCAAGATTTCAAGGGCTCGAACATCTAAACGATGGGTGGAAATATTATGGAATGCATATCAAGGGTTCGTATGCGGAATTTGTTGCTGTTCCCGAGGAAAACCTTTGCACACTGACAGCATATCTTTCGAAGAAGCCTGCACACTACCAATTGCTGGACTGACAGCCTATCACGCAGTATATACAATTGCAAACCTTAACTCCGACGATATATTCTTTATCTGGGGGGGTTCAAGCGGATTAGGAAGTTTTGCGATTCAATTAGCAAAAAATATTGGAGCAAAGGTTATTACAACAATCGGCAACGAAGCAAAAAGAGATACCGTTCTATCATTCGGTGCCGATTATATTTTTAACCATTACGAGGATGATATAGTTTCGGAAGTGCGAAAATTGTTTCCCAGCGGTGTGGATGTTGTGCTCGATTTCGTTGGAACAGTAACTTTCGAGAAATCATTAGCACTATTGCGAAAAAATGGGAAAATGTTGATTTGTGGAATGCTAACTGGTCGAGAAGTTAATTTTAATATACAGCAATTTTATCTTAAGCATCTCAATATCTCTGGACTATATTTAGGTTCGCTCCAAGAGCTCCACAATCTGGTGGACTTATTGAACGAAGGTGCAATACGACCACATATTGACCGAATTTTCGATTTAAGAAATGCAGACGAAGCCCATCGTTATATGGAAAGCGGACAACACATTGGCAAGATTATTTTGAAAGTTTAAACCTGACCAGAACACATACCTATTGCAACAGTCTGTTATACTAATAAAACAGGGGCTGTATTTTCAGCCCCCGTTGATACTTCACAAAACCTAAATGTTTTACTTTGCGAAAGGCAAAAATAATACATTTTTTTCAAAAAACAAAATTGATTTAATTTTTTTCTATTTCCTAGGAACTATCATAGTAATTTTGATAAGTTGGAAATACCTATCGGTTCAACAGAAATAAATGCCTCGGCATAACGAAACCCGACTAATGAGCCGAAATATCGGGCTCGAGATTCCAGTGCTTCAAAAAATTCAGGGCGAGAAAGTATAGTATGTGGCTCATTTGTACTCGATTTCCCTTCGACATAAACTTGCGAACCATAGCATCGAATTGCCTCAATCTTCTTGTCCCAAACATCAGAAATATCGACATAGAAATCGGGGTTTTGTTCGAAAAAATACGATTGCATATAACAAAACATTTTTCTAATGCGCCATGGTTCTTG
>CAZPSM010000017.1:0-3851 GCA_964589125.1 uncultured Hyphomicrobiales bacterium
CAACGGTAATGGGCTCTTATCCTTATCCACGGAATGGAATTCTTAAACTTGATTATGAATTCATACTGATTTTTAAGAAATATGGCAATCCTCCAAAGGTAAGTAGAGAGATAAAAGAAAAATCGAAATTGACCGATGAAGAATGGAATCAATACTTCACTGGACACTGGAATTTTCCCGGCGAAAAACAGGATAAACATTTAGCAATGTTCCCTGAAGAATTACCTAAAAGACTCATCAAGATGTTTAGTTTTGTAGGTGAAACTATTCTTGATCCGTTTCTCGGGAGTGGCACAACGACCTTAGCCGCAAAAAGTTTAAATAGAAATTCTATCGGGTATGAGATTAATAAAGACTTTTTATCGATTATAAAAGAAAAGGTTGGATTAACACAGGCATCTGTTTTTCAAGATGCAACTTTTGAGATAGTCAGGCAAGAAGAACCGATGATAGATTTTAAAGAAGAAATTAAAAAATTGCCATATGTTTTTAAAGACCCTATAAAATTTGATAAAAGGGTTGACCCCAAGAAATTAAGGTTTGGTTCAAAAATAGACAATTCGCATTATGAAAAAGAAACATATTACAGGGTAAAAGAAATAATCTCACCTGAGAAATTGATTTTAAATAATGGTTTAAAAATCAGATTATTAGGAGTAAAAGAAAATCCTGAAAAGAATGAAGAGGCTATCCAGTTTTTAAAAGAGAAGATAAAGGGACAGAGTGTATTTATGAAATTTGACAATACGAAACATGATGAGAAAAGTAATCTTCTCTGTTACCTTTATTTGCAGAATAAAACATTTATAAATGCGCATCTTATTAAAAATGGTCTGGTAGATGTTGATACTACTTTTGATTATAAGTACAAGATGAAATTTTTAAACTTACGAAACAAAAAACACAAAGAGGTATAACATGAAGATAAAAATCACTATTGAAGAAATCAGAAAGTATCTGGACGTAGAGACACCTGAATTTCCTAAGTATGTAGCACCACTCATCAATCTGGCAAATCAATATGCTCAAGGAACACGTCCAAGAGTAGTCGGTCAGATGAGCGAACTTATTCAGGAGTTTGAAGGAAAGACATTATCAGAATGGGAAGAATGGTATCTAAAGAAAAAGCCCGATGCAATCAAAAATGCCACAGAGAAGATATTACAGAAGTTGAAAGAATTGAGAAATGCTATGGATAAAATTGATAATGAAACCGTTGAAGAATGGGTAAAGGATTTGGTAATTGTGAAGACCTTTGTTGGACTGAGATTTCAGGAGGCAATACTTAAGAAAGGCGCTGAGTTAAAAGGAACAAATTACCGATTAGCCGGATCCGGAGAAGAATCAAAAGGAATTGATGGATACATTGGAGATATACCAGTTTCAATAAAACCACATACATACGAAGTTAAGGCGTCATTGCCAGAACATATAGATGTCAAAATCATTTATTATAGAAAAATTGATGATGGGTTAGAGGTGGACTATGGAGAGATACTTTAATAATCTACGATTTCTCCTTCTTTCCCGGGTATCCACAAATGTTTGTCTAAATCGACTCGGTCGTCGATAAATTCGATGCCTTCGGATTCCAGCATCTCTCTCATAAACCGTGGTGTTGGAAAATATTTTGCCCCGGTAAGTTCCCCATTTCGATTTACTACCCGATGGCAAGGAATATCCAAACGTTCAAAAGCCAGAGAATTCAAAGCCCAGCCAACCATCCGGGCCGACATACGAATCCCAAGGAATCTCGCTATATGTCCATAAGTTGTAACTTTACCTTTTGGGATTTTCGCAACTACCTCGAACACCTTTTCGAAAAAATCTTTATCCTTCATTTCCATTTCGCAGAGGTTTAACGACAAGCACTGTCATATCGTCGAATAATTGGGCGTTGGGGTCGAAGTTGCAGACTTCGGATAAAATCCTATTCTTAATCGAGTCGGCAGTTTCGTGGTTGCACGCTTCAAGCACAGCAACCAGTTTGTCTTCTTTAAACATTACTTGGTTGTTGGTTGTTTGCTCGATTACGCCATCGCTAATGAAAACGAAACAGTCGCCTAAATTGTAGTGTAAAGTAAATTCTTTCGTATTCTCTATGAATTTATCGCTCTTGGCAAGCCCAAGCACAATACCGTTGGGAATTATCTTCTCGATTTTACCCGTAGAAGCATTAAAATAATACAACCCTAAATGCCCGGCTCTAACTATGGTTACTTTTTGCTCATCCAGATAAAAGCGAGCACCGATACAGGAAATGAAAAAGTTCTTTTCGAGCGAACGAGTAAGTAATGTGTTCGCCTTTGCAAAAAGTTCTTTCAAGGGCAGAGCGAACTCACTTAAAGTTTTCATAATCCCCTGAATTTTTGCCATATATAAAGCGGCGGAAGTGCCTTTCCCGCTAACGTCCCCAACAATCACTGTCAACTCGTTATCGCGGCGGAAAAAGTCGAAGAAATCCCCACCAACTTCGTAAGCGGGCAATGAAACTGCCGAAATATCCAAAGATTCGATTTTTGGCATTTCCTTCGGTAGCGATGCAAGTTGTATTCGTTGAGCGATTTCCAATTCTCGTTTGATTCTTTCGCGTTGAGCCAGTTCTTCGTAAAGGAAAGCATTATCAATCGCTATAGCTATGTTGCCTGTAATAATAGAAAGGAAATCAAAATCTTCACTTTCGAGCTTGGTTTCGGAAAGTTTTTCGCCAACGAAAATACAGCCTTCTAATTTTTCTTTATAACGGATAGGCAAAACAAATTCGAACTTAGATTCTTTTAGATAGATATTTAGAGGCTGTGGAAGTAGTTCTACGGCAACTTCTTGTTCAACATTTTTTAAAAATTCGATTAGTTTGTGTGCAGTTGAAGTCGTAAATTCCGAAATTATAATGGGGTCGATACCGTAAAATTCTTGGCAGCAGATTCTTGTTTCATTTTGGAAAATGATAAGCCCCGCAGATTTAATGAATTGTAGTTTTTGAAGTTCTTTTAAAATATTTCGGGCAAAGTGATATTGCGAATGATTAGTTCGGAAAGGTCAGTCGCAGCTTTACGGTAGTCGAACTTACTACGGTGGAATTTTTTGAGAAGAAACTTGTCGGTTCGTCGCTTCAGCCCAAAAAGAGCAAAAATCGAAAAGATGGAAAGAACAGAAATTGCGATTTTTTCAAACTGCAAGTTTCTTTCGGGTGGAAGGGGACGGCTCAAAAATTCGATTGAATCCCCAGTAAAATGAATATTGGGGAACCTAAAAGTGATATTTCCCACCAAGTAGAATAACCAAATAACACAAGCAAAGAACAACACCTCGACAAATCCCTTGCTGAGAGCATAGATTATATTCCGACGAATTCTTAATGTTATATCGTAAAACCTATAACGGGCAAGAGTATAAAATAGAACGAACGGAAATACCCCTAGTGCTGCAAAAAATAAACCGAAAGACCAAGAAGCAACAAAACCTGGAGATATTAACTTAAATTGAATTACAACGAAATTGGCGATAAACACCACAAACATAAAATAGAAAAGATTCCGGACTGGTCGGGCTATTCTTTGCACATCTTTCAAATACTCTTTTTTAAATACTAAATAATTTCCGATTCGAAATACTAAAAAAGGAATCGGAACAAGATTCCCAATGTAGTTTGCTCCTATCAATGGTTTAACAAAATAATCATAATTTAGTATTGCAGTAATTATTGCTGAAACAATATAAGGTGTTCTGTAAAGCCATTTGCGTCGAAGAAGGTTCGTTTGTTCAACTGGATAATAAAGTAGAAAATGGAGAAGAAAGGAGAATGCGAAACTAAACGCAATCGAAAACGTTACAAACCAAATTTTCAATAA
>CAZPSM010000017.1:3861-13655 GCA_964589125.1 uncultured Hyphomicrobiales bacterium
TTCCGAACCCGGGTAGTATCTAGGAGCGGGAGCAATAATGGCTACACCCAACAGTACCAGAGCAAAAGAAAGAAGACGTGTTGGGTAAAACTTCGATTTACCAAAAGCAAAGAATAAACTAAATCCGATATAGATTAACGAAACTAAGACTTTAAGCAGAGTAAAGAAATCAATTCCAAATGCAACTAAGCGAACTTTTCGGTGGACTTCGGCGGTTCCACGAAGGGAAAGATAATTCAATGAATTTTTCGAAGTCGATTGGGTTAGGATTTTGTCGGCTTCGATTGCCGAAGAAAATTTCTGTCCATCGATAGCCAAAATTAAATCTCCGGGTTTTATTCCAGCAAGGTCGCTTGCACCTTCGGGCTTAATATAAATTACCAAAACAGCCGATTCCAAATCTCTATACGAAGAACTGAGCAAATCGTTAGCCGATATGTATGCAAAACGTCGAAACAATCGAGTGCGGTCGAATATTTCTACTTTCAACAAGCCATCCTTGAATCTCCTGACTATTCTGTTGATGTCGTCTGTATCGTGAATCGGTAATCCTTCGACAGAGATGATAATGCTACCCGCTGGAACTGTATCCGAAGGGTTAGCATCGGCGAGTTCTTTGTAGCCCACCATCTTGTTTAAAACAATGATTTTCGAAGGTGGGTCGGTAAAAATGTTTTCATCGGTTGGAAGATTAATGTTGCGGAAAAAGTTGTAAAAACCGCTCCCCGCAAAAGAGAGAGTGATTACTGATATTAGAAAACGAAACCAAGTGTTGGATAACTTCCGTATCATCCAAAAATTTCTATTTCAAAAAAATATCAACGAAATTAGGAGCGAAAAGTTTCAATTTATGTAACATTTGGTTCGGTATTCAACAGACTGAGTTGCTTAACGTTTGCTTCGTAGTATCGAACAAGGTGGTATATTTCCTGTGGCGAAGTTGCAACATCCCAAAGTTTGCTGTGTTCTTTCCGCATAAAGTTTTGCTCGACTGCCCGATTAAGTTGTTCAATAAGAGGGGAATAGTAATTGTTAACATTTAGAATGATGATTGGAGCAAAAATTAGTTTTAATTTCTTCCAGGCAATTGCTTGAAGGAGTTCTTCCATTGTTCCACATCCGCCGGGGAGTGCAACAATACAATCCCCTTTTTTGAGCATTGTTTCTTCTCGTTGGTGCATCGTTTCTACTTCGATGAGTCGAGTTATTCCGTTGTGCCCGAGTTCGATTTTTTTCATAAACTTTGGAATTACCCCAATGATTCGCCCGCCTTTGGAAAGCACACCTTCGGCAAGTTTGCCCATTAGCCCAACTTTACCTCCTCCATAGACAACGGTCTTGCCATTGAGAGCAAGGAGTTCGCCAAGTTCTTCGGCTGTTTCTAAATAAAGAGATTCGACTTTACTGCTCGAACCACAAAATACAGTTACATATTCAATCATTGTTTCCACAAATTTAAAACTATATTTACGATTGATTTCTCATATAATTTTTTTTGATTGAGCAGTTGAGCCAAACCATCGTGGCAGGATAAAAAGAAGACTAAATTGAACAACAGGTTGCAACCTCTTGCTCATACACGGCAGAAGATTTACCCAAACAAATACTCTGGCTGTTTGAATCCTTTTGCTTTTGCATATTCAACATAATATTTAAATTCTTCATAAGTTATGCTTCTTCCTATTTTTGGATATTGATATGCTAAGTGTCGCGGGTGATATTGTTCCATAAGATTAAGATAGACTTCGGTGCCAAGATTTTCTGCAATAAAATCAATTATTTCTATTGTGTCGGATTGATTTTCGGGCAGAATCAAATGTCGAATGATTAGCCCGCGACGAGCAATTCCATTGCGAACGACGAGGTTTCCAACTTGACGATACATCTCTATTATTGCAGCCGAGGCATAAGCAAAATAATCGGGTGCTTCGGTGTAAATTCCTGATTTCGATGGTTCCATAAATTTTAAGTCTGGCATATAAATATCAATTAATCCTTCGAGCGCTTTTAATGTTTCGACTTTATCGTAGCCACTTGAATTGTAAACGATTGGAATAGTTAGTCCCATACTTCGTGCCTCGACAATTGCTTTGGCTAACTGTGGAGCATAATGTGTTGGAGTAACAAAATTAATATTGTGACATCCCATTCTTTGCAAATCCAACATCATTTCGACTAACTCTTGAATTGAATAGAGTTTGCCTTCGCGATAATGGCTTATAGTAAAATTTTGACAGAACACACAAAGCAAGTTACAACCTGAAAGAAAAATCGTTCCCGAGCCAAAATACCCAACCAATTCCGGTTCTTCACCGAAATGTTGCCCATAGGAGGCTACATAAATATCGGCTGGCATCCCACAGGTTCCAACTTCGTTTTCAAATCGATTAACCCCGCAAGAATGTGGGCATACTTCGCAATGCGATAAACTTCTGTAAAGTTTCTCGATTTCGGACATCGAAAGAATTAATTTACCAAATTAGCAAAATAAGAAAAAATACCATACAATTCCATTGCCAAAGGAAAGTTTTGTCTATGCTTGTCATTGTTATCGAAGATATGCTCATCTAATTGCCTCAACAGAGGTGTGGTTGAAAGTTGACAGTGGACAGTAAGATTTTGCTGACACTTTTATTTTTATTAATTTACTAATCTGAATAGCAACAAAGTGAAATGATTTCTGATTTAAATAAATACATTTTCAAGTATGCAGTAGTTATCTTGTTGCTGGCTTTTCCATTTATTTCCAATGGACAAAGCCCAGTTCTGATTTATAACGAATATAACGCTGGTGCCGATACTATCGATATGGGAATGTGTAGTGTTGGCGATTCGTTGGAAACGATTTTTAACATAGAAAATAGAACGGGTACTGTGTTGCAAATAGCCTTGTCGGACTATACGTTTGCTATCGAAGCGATTGGAGACCCAATAGAGACATTCGAATTTTCCGGCTCCCCTCCCTTACCCCACAACATTGAACCCAATACTACTTCGGAAATTAGAATTAAATACAATGCTCATTTTAACATTCAGCAGTTTCCTCCCGGCAAAAAAGTGGTTCGATTACGCCTGGGCGTTATAGATACCTCGAAAGTCAAAATTCCAAGTTCTCTCAACGATTTGGTTAAATATAGGGAGTTCATTTTGATTGCAAGGAAATCGATTGCCGTCTTCGATGTTTACGAAAAAAGCATTGATTTCGATTCGGTTTGGAAAGAGCCAGTCGATACAATTCGCAAGGTCCTTGTATTTCAAAACAATACGTTCAACAAAATTATTGTCGATAGCACTTTTTATAGTTTCCGTTCGTTAAATGCGGAAATTTGGTTCGAAAAGCAGGCGCTCCCAATAGAATTCGACGAATACAGAACCGTCGATTCCCGACGTGGCTGGCAGTTTAAGTATTATCCTATGAACACTGGCAAAGACTCTGCTATTTTCTCGTTGCGTTATTACCCCGACCCTTCCAATCCGGATTCTTTCCAAATGATTCATACACCAATACGTGGTGTCGGTGTCGAACAAAAAATTTCGCTGAACAAGGTCGAAGGTGCCGAAATCATAGAAGGATTTATTGACCTTGGTTCGCTCCCACTCGACACTTCAAAAGAAGTAAAAATTTTCCTGAAAAATAATGGGAATTTACCATTTGGGTTTATTAGTCAAAAAGTAGTTGATTATTATTATACCGAAAAACAATCCGATGGATTTTTTATCCTCGATAGTTTGCAAAATACAAGGAACTTGCTACCAACGGAAATCGATTCGTTTACCGTGGTTTTTCAACCGAAACGCCGAGACACAGTGCTTGCTAAAATTGTGTTTACCACCGACTTACCCTTGCGGAAAGTTTGGGGGTATCCGAATTCTGCGAAGCAGATAGTATTCAACATTCGTGGAGTTGGAATTGCCCCGAAACTGGCAGCCGACGTCGATTCGATTGACCTTGGTAATATAATTATCAACAATTTCGAAGGATGCCCAACTATTAGGGACACCGTGGTCAAGGTTTTCAACAATGGCAATTTTGTTCTTCGAGTCAATAACGTGATGGTCGAGCCACCATATCCCGGAACACCATTTAAGATATTCGAAGAGAACTTCGATATTCCGCCTAATTCATCGAAAAGACTACGAATAGTTTTCGATTCGATTGCAACCGAAACGGGTGAATATGCCGCTTGGTTGGTGCTTACCTCAAATTTTTCAAAAATCTCCGATACTTTGAGAATCAAACTGAAAGCACAAGGTGTGCTACCCGACCCCGTTCAACTTTCTATACCCAATGATGCAAAAATTAAACCCGGGAGTATACTTACTCTTCCAATTTTAGTTGAACGCGACAAAGTTGCTCGAGCGAAAGAATATCAGGACACCCTAATTTACAACCCTTCGATTTTGAAATACCGAAACTTTTCGATAAATGCTACCGCGTCGGAAAGAGCCGAAGAAGTGAAAATCGAAGAACAACAGCCCCCCGGAAAATTAGCTATTTACATTCGAACACGATGGAACGAGACTTTCCTAAAACTCGACACTTTGATTCTATTGAACTTCGATACCTTTGTTGGAAATGAAATATCAACTCCATTTAAGTTTCTTACTCCGAGGTTTGGCGATGGAGTGTGTTCGCGGGTGCTTTTGCCTCGGAATGTCGATGGCACGATATATCTCGATTCTCTTTGTGGATTGCGATATAAGTTATTCGATGGTGCAAAAGGGTTTTTCCGACTTTCGGAGCCTTCACCCAACCCAACTTCTGAATACGTCGAAATTGATTACGAAGTTGCTTTCGAAACAAGAACCATAATCGCAATTTACAATTCGTATGGCGAGATAGTCGAAACAATCTCCGACGAAGTTGCTAAACCAGATGTTTACCATAAAAATCTTTCTTTAAAGCATTTACCTCGCGGTGTGTATTTTATCCGTATGCAAGCCGGAATTTTCAATGAAGTAAAACATTTCATTGTCGCGGATTGATGAAAAAGATTTTTGCCATAATATTGTTTTGTGTGCCATTTTGGGCTTTGTCGCAAGGCTTCGATTGGCAATATTCGCCGCGACTGCCATTCCGAATTCCCAAATTATTCGCTGGAATTACGGGAACATCGAGTGTAATTGCTTATTCGGGCAACTTGAATCTCTATGAATCTTTCGTCAATTGCTCAAAGTTCCAATCGGGAAAAGGCTTTGCGTATTCCTTTGGAATACACGGAGAATATTGGACTACACATTCAATCGCTTTTAATGTTGGGCTCGACTACCAAAAATTTAATGGAAATTTAGCAACACCGGGGGATTCCTTCCCCATTTTAATTCGCGATAAAATTCTTATAGCAAAAGTCGAAAATACTCTGGATATGAATTATTCATATCTGAATATTATAATTGGGATAAAACACAGGTTATTCACTACAAATTTCTTCGTTGGAGCAACATTCGACCTTGGAGCGAAACTTTCCACCAAATATAGTGTACGGGAAAAAGTCGTTTCACCGCCCGAATATCACTTTACCGACGGTAGCCAAGAAAGGCAAATTTTCGATGGTCGCCTCTCGGATTTAAGTTTTTTCAAAATATCGCCCGCTTTAAACTTCGGATACGACGCAATATTGTTGCTTGGTGTTTATGCAAGTCCTATGGTTAGTTTCGAAATCCCCTTGTTCAACTATTCCAAAGAGGACCGTCTGCGTCTGCTGAAAATCACCGCAGGGGTTACAATTTACAAAGGTATTAAATGATGTTCTCGCTGTTCAATACTCTCGTTTCGCCCGAAAAAAAGAGCAATCTATATTTCAATAAGTTTTCGAACAATTTTACATCCGAAGAGGGTGATTTTGAAATTCACAATGGAATTCCAATCCTGCTACCTAAAAACTACAATAGTCATATAATTGAACATTACACAAAAGACGCTGAATTTTTCGACTACTTCGAGGAACGCTTTCCCGAAACAGCAAAGGAAGAAGAAAGGTTATACCAATATATTTTTTCCAAAATCCCACCACAAGCCAAACTCATTGCCGATGTTGGATGTGGACGGGGATGGCTTGCGAAAACCCTGCTCGATTTCAACAGGATAGTTGTTTCAATAGATGTTTCTTATAAAAATGTTTCGACTGCTTTACAAAAATATCCATCGGAACATCACTATGGTGTAGTTGCCGATGGCTATTATCTTCCGTTTAGGGACGAAACTTTCGATTGCATTGTTGCAAGCGAGGTAATTGAACACCTTGAAAAACCTTCATTGTTTGTTGCTGAACTGTTCCGTGTGCTTAAAAGTGGAGGCAAATTTATCCTTTCCACTCCATATAAAGAAAAAATAAAGTATTCTCTTTGCATCCATTGCAACAAACCTACACCACACAACGCCCACATCCACTCGTTCGATGAAGCCAAATTAAATGGAATGCTGGGGGAAACTCTCCCGAAGGGAAAAAGCGAATGGAAATTCTATCGCTTTGGCAACAAACTAATTCAATATCTACGTTTGTATCGGTTGCTTTCTTTTCTTCCATTTTTATTATGGAAATTTTTCGATAATATTCTGAACTTAATTTTCGATAAGCCAGTTCATATTTTAATTGTGGTTTCAAAAAAGTTGGAGTAAAGTATGCAAGAAGGCTACGTTCGTATTAAAATTTCTGATTCTGTTGCTCGGGTAATTTTTTTCCATCCGAAAGGGAATTCCCTTCCAAGTTATTTATTAAAGGATTTAGAACAAGCCTTTCTACAACTTTCGAGCGACACCAATGTGCGTGTCATCGTATTGCAAAGCGATGGAGAAAAGTCTTTCTGTGGAGGTGCTTCGTTCGAAGAACTGGCAAATTTAAGCAACTTCGACGACGCTGTGAGTTTCTTTTCGGGATTTGGGCGTGTAATTAATTCGATGAGAAAATGCCCAAAATTTATTGTCGGCCGGGTCCAGGGGAAAATTGTTGGTGGGGGGCTGGGCTTGGCTTCCGCTTGCGACTATGTCGTTGCAGTCAACTCGGCTTCGATACGACTAAGCGAATACTCAATTGCAATCGGCCCATTTGTCATCAGTTATGCTGTCGAGCGCAAAATTGGAAAGTCCGCCTTCTCGCAAATGACAATCGATGCAGACTGGTATGATGCACATTGGGCTTATTCAAAAGGATTATACAACCGTATTTTCCCAAGCATCGAAGAAATGGATAACTTTATCGATTCTTTTGTAAATGAACTTTCGCAAAGAAGCCTTGAAGCCCAAAAAGAACTTAAAAATATGTTCTGGGAAGGAACCGACAACTGGGATACATTGCTCAACGAAAAAGCAAAGATAAGTGCTCGACTTATATTAGGAGAGCCTGCACAATCTATTATTCGAAATCTATTAGAGAAAAAATAATAAGTTTCGACAACTCCGTGTTTCTATACGTCGTCGAAGGTAATCGATAAATCCGGATAAGAGAAATCGGAGTTTTCGTTTAGTAAGTCCGACGAAAAAAGTTCGCCTTCGGCTTTTTCCCTTTTCCCATCGAGAATTAGAATATTATCGGCAACAACTTCCACTACTTGTTTTCTTGTTCCGTTCCTTTCTGTAATATCACGTGAATGAAGTGAACCTTCGACAAAGACTCGCGAACCTTTTTTAACTATTTTAGTAGCAACTTCGGCTAAACCACGCCAGGCAACAATTGTGTGCCAATCGGTTCGTTCGCTGGGCTTTCCGTCTTTGTCGCGATAAAATTCAGATGTAGCCAATCGAAAAAATGTTATTGGAATCCCCGATGGAGTGCTTCTTAATACCGGCTCTGTTCCAACATTCCCTATCAAAATAACTTTGTTAAAAGACCTCGACATATAGAAATCCCATTGTGTAAAATAAATGTGATTAATATCAAAATAATTAGACGAAACAAAAAGAAATTTTATTATTTAAGTCTCCCAATCGTATTTGCTATCAAATCAATAAGAGAATTAAAAATATCATTGTCGTATCCATTCTTTCGAACAGGACGGAACGGCAAAGCAATCTAATGTCTTTGGCTCCATTCAAAATGATACGGGAAAGGAAGGAGAAGGCATTGTATCGTGCGCCCCACTCGTATGGCAAATTGATTTACTTTACAACTGAACCCGGAGGTATCTTATCGTCCGAAATCGAAAGGATTGAAAGATGTTTTCCGTCTTCGCTGCTTGCAGCAAGAAGCATACCTTGCGATTCTATTCCCATAAGTTTTACGGGCTCAAGGTTTGCTACAACAACGATTGTCTTACCTATGAGTTCCTCGGGCGAGTAATGTTCACCAATGCCGGCAACAATTTGCCTTCGCTCCAATCCGATATCAATTTTCAACTGAATAAGTTTTTTAGATTTTTTCACCCTTTCGGCTTCAAGAATTTTAGCGGTTCGGAGTTGCACTTTAGCAAAATCATCATAAGAAATTATATTCTTTCGTTCCTCTTCTTCAATTTGCTCCGGACTTTTGCCAAGCTTGGCGATTTGGGCTGCGATAATTTTATCTTCGACGATGGGAAAAAGGATTTCCGGTTTTTGAATTTCTTTTCCTTCCGGTAAATGAAAGTCGATAGCGCCGGACCAAACATCTTGCGATGGAACGCCAAAGTTTGGTTCGCCCGTAAAGGATTCAAGACCCAATGAATTGAAGATTCTTTTAGAAGTAAAAGGAACAATGGGAGCAAAGATAATTGCAAAAGTGTTCAATAATTGAGAGCAAATGTAAAGCGTTTTCGCACAATGCTCTGGCTCGGTTTTGAATGTTTTCCAAGGTTCTTCGTCGTTGAAATATTTGTTTGCTGAACGAGATAGATTCATTACTTCTGCAACGGCATCGCGTAACTTGAATCGCTGAAAATTCTCAGTCGCAGAAACGAAAGAAGCAACCAGTGAACGAGCAAGGTCAATATCATTGCGATTCAATGGTTCAAAGTTATCGGGGTGAATCTCCCGCTTATCTTTCAGTTTGGCTATTAATTCCTTCCAAATTTCATTAATTTTTTCGTATTTCGGAGAAAGTTTGGGGACTTTGCTTTGGAAATTTTTTGCAAGGAATTGTGTCGTTCTATTAATGAAATTCCCAAATATTGCTGCCAGTTCGCTGTTGTTTCGAGTTTGAAACTCTTTCCAAGTGAAATCTGAATCTTTAGTTTCAGGGAAATTACAAGCAAGAGAATAACGCAACGAGTCGATATAGTGGTCGGCGTCGAACACCGAGATAAAGTCTTGTAAATCTATGCTCCAATGGCGGGATTTCGAGAACTTTTCGCCTTCGAGGTTCAGGAACTCATTTGCTGGAACGTTTTCGGGCAAGATATATCCATCGCCACGTGCATAGAGCATCGCCGGAAAAAGAAGCGTGTGGAAAATAATATTGTCTTTACCGATGAACGCAATATATCTTGTTTTTGGGTTTTTCCACCATTTTTCCCATTCTTTTTCATCGCATATTTTTTTGTGCGATAGTTCTTGCATAAGGTGTTTTGTTGCAGAAATATATCCCAATACCGCTTCGAACCAAACATACATTACTTTTCCTTTTGCTTTTTCCTTGTCGATGCCTTCGATGCCTTCGATTGGAACGCCCCAAGTAAGGTCGCGGGTAATGGCACGTTCCTTGAGCCCTTGGCGAAGCCAACTTCGGGTTTGTTGCAAAACGTTTTCCTTCCAATCCACACTGTGTCGCTCTATATAATCTTCGAGGAACTTTTGGAATAAATTGAATTTGAAATACCAATGAGTAGTTTTTTTCACCGTTGGCTTTTGCCCTGAAATCAAACTCCGAGGCGAAAGCAGTTCC
>CAZPSM010000017.1:13674-30093 GCA_964589125.1 uncultured Hyphomicrobiales bacterium
TGTAGTATGCACCGCAATTGTCGCATTGGTCGCCGCGTGCTTTGTTGTAACCGCAATTCGGGCAGACACCTTCAACATAGCGGTCGGGGAGAAACATATTAGCCGTTGTATCGAAAAATTGCTCTTCCTCTTTTTCAACAAGGTAGCCCTTCTTTAAAAAGTCGGCGAAGAATTCTTTCGCTGTTTCGAAATGAATAGGGTGCGACGTTCGGCTATAAATATCGAAACTCATTGCAAAACGTTCGAAGGCTTTGCGATTGGCTTCGTGATATTTGTCGATGATTTGTTTTGGAGTTACGTTTTCTTTTTCTGCGGCTATGGTAATTGCAACCCCGTGTTCGTCCGAACCGCAAACATAAAGCGTTGCTTTCCCATTCAAACGAAGGAAACGTGCAAAAATATCGGCTGGCAAATATGCCCCGGCGCAATGCCCAAGGTGTAAATATCCGTTTGCATAAGGCAGAGCAGAGGTTATAAGAAACCTCTCCTCGTTTTCAATCTTTTTTTCCTGCATTTTGTTTTCCAAGTAGAGTTAACTTTTAAAAATACAAAATTAGGAAAAAAGTAGTAGGGGTCGATAATTTTCAGCCCCTACTTTTGCGAAATTCTCACTTTACACTGGCGTTCCCCAATTATTTTGTGGTTTTATCATTCCGAGGGAGTTCTCCTTTGTCATTCTTCTTCCGTCCCATTATAGAAAACAGGACGAAATCTGGAATAACACAGTTCTAACCATGCCATTCTGAACGGAAGAAGTGAAGAATCTCCTGCTTCACATCCTTTGTTAGATTCTTCACTGCGTTCAGAACGACAGAAGAAGGATTAACAAGAGGTTGCAACCCCTTGTCATTTTCTATTCAATGGGTGTAAATATTATTGTTACATTGTACTTCGGTGGAACTTTTTCGGGGTCGGTATAATACATTTCGAAAAAGTTCCCCCGAATCTGAAATTTCTTTGAATTCAAATAATCATGGATTTTACCATAAACCTCCTCGAACTCATCATAGGACCCGAGGAAAACCGTTCGAAGGACTTTCGAAGCGGAGATCTCTCCAAGTTGTATCCTACCTTCTGGCTGAACTCCCTCGAAGGATTTCACGGGAAATGCGGCGTCGAAAACATAAGAAGTCTTTGTATAAGATTTGGTGATAGCAATTGGTCCGCCAATTATCTCAACTTTATTTTTGTTCGTAAAATCGAATAGTTCAAGGAAGCATTGTCCATATTTTTGTGAAATTTCTTGAGGATTTGCCGAGGTTGAATCACTGATGACGACAAGGTTAATATCGGGGAGGCTATCGACGAAAAACACAACTTTGTTGCGAACAGCCTCTTCGGCTATTTTTTTGATATTTGCTAATCCTTTTTCGAAATCTTTGCCAGCGGTCTCCTCCATAAAGAAACGAAACCATTTTGCAAGGAAACTGAACTCGCCCCACATTCGCCAAGTAACGAGCGTTTTGCCATCTTTTTCGTCGAAAGTGAATTCTCCATCGGAGTGCATACTATTTTCAAAAATCATCGAGGTTTTTATTTTCTTGAAAGGCTCTTCTTCGACGATTTTCAATTCGCCATTCCCAACATTACGCTCCTTGCTTGTCCATTTATAAGCGGCGTTTTTCCCAAAAAGAGGTCCTTCGTAACTTCGGACCTGATTTGTATCCAATTCATACCAAGCATCCCAATGCTTCCAATTCCTTAGATCATCCACAAGATAGAAAACCATCGACACTGGCGATTGAACTTCCACAGTCCGTTGTATTTCGTAATGCGAAGGTAAAAGGAGCGTTACGATAAAAAAGAGGACCACGAAAGCAAAGACAACAATAAGTAAACCCTTAAGAATCTTCATATTATACCTAACAATATGTTAAACAATATTCTCGGATAAATTTAAAAATTTATTCGTCCATTGGAAACGACAACGGTGTCGCCCGATACGCTCTCGCGAGCAACGAAAGAGAAACTCCCCAAAACCCTAGTCCCAACAATAGTGTCGATTTTAACAGACCCAGAAATAGACTTAAAAATTTTGCGATTGCTTTCGCCTATTTCAAAAGTAGCAAAAGCATGGTCTTCTTGCAAAGTAGTAGGATTTTCTACAAACTGGAAAGTTCCGCTTTTTTCTTGTCCGCCCGCGTAGAAAATAAAAATACCTACCGAGTATCGGGTATTCGAAATTATACCCGACGATGGAAGTTGCAAGGTGTACCACCCGCTAACTATTGCAGTTGTAACTCTCCCAGTTCCCGAATATCCAATTTCTACCGCTCCTGTAACATTGGCGGTTACATTGGGAGTTGTTGGAGGCGCAACAGAAGGCTCCTCCGAGCAACCACCTCCTGTTATCAAAACAAAAATCGCAATTAAGAACAAAGTTTTCATAGTAGCCCCTAATTTTTTAAGAAACTAAATTACAAAAAAATATATATTAGTAATATATTTTTACATCTTTATGGATAATGTGAACAATGCATTAGTTGCTATTGTTTTTCTTTCAGTAAATGGACAGAGTTGATAGACAACGGGTATCAGTTATCTGGAAAAAACCGGCGGTTAGTCGCCCGATTGCTCCCAAAAAATATAATACAATTTAAGAAAGTTTTAATCAATTGTACAAGTAAGTTTAATTTTAAATTAAATTTGTAACCTTATTAAGTTATTAATTCTTCGGAAGGCACTGGTTCCAAAAAGGCATCTTTTTCTATAACAAACGGAATAGTAAACGAAAATGTTGAGCCTTTCCCGAGTGCACTAACAACCCAAACTCTGCCTTTCATAGCCTCGACCAAACGTTTAACTATCCATAGTCCTAAGCCGGAAGAAGGTTCGTTTCCTGTAGGTGTAGCGCTCAACCTTGCACCGCGCTGAAATGCTCTGTTAATATCCTCTTCGGATAAGCCCAAGCCGTTGTCGGCAACCTGAACGACTACTTTATCGTATTCAAGACGTGTGGATACGCGAACTTCCCCACCCCGCTGTGTAAATTTAATTGCGTTGGATAGCAAGTTATCGGTAACTTCTCGAACCTTGCTAATGTCGAATTTAAATTCTCCAATACTGCTGTCGAAATCGACAGCGACCTCGATATTCTTATTCTTTGCCGCTGGAAGATTGCTTTCCACAACATTTTGTATAACATCGTTGAGCGAAGCAGTTTCTAAATTCAAACTCACTACCGACGACTCGAGTGCAAGAACACGCGAAACCTCCTGCGAAAGTAAAACAATTCGAGAAGTGGTTTCAAAAATATCCTCGATAATTTCCTGTTGTTCTGTTGCTGTTAGGTCGTAAGAACGGAGAAGCTCGACAAGACTTTTAATCACAGAAGCCGGATTTTTAATGTCGTGAATTACCAAAGCAAATAGTTCATCTTTTTGTTCCTGAAGTTCTTCCAGTTCCTCTTTGCTTCGCGATAGCCTTTCAAGTTTGTCTTTTAATTCCTGATTTTGCTTTCGCAACTCGTCTGCACGTGAATTAAGTGCGTCGATTTGGCCACGCAGAGCAGAAACTTGGGCTCGCAAGTTACTATTTTCAAGGGCAATGAGTTCGTATTTTTCTTTCTCGAGTGCAACTATGTTTCCATAGATACCAGGCTTCGTATCTTGTTGAAGACCTTTACGAAAATTTGATTTCTTGCTTCCAATAGCGTAAATGAGCAATACAACCAAACCAATTGAGAATCCAATAGCAACGGAAAGAAAATCCAAAGTCTTCGAAGAATCTTGCTTGGGGTTAATTTCTTTGACAACCGAACTTTTTAAAACTTTGTTTCTTAGGGTTCTTAATTCAGTCAACAAGGAAGCGATTCTATTGTCCACTTTAAAGTTAATCTTCAAAGGTTCTGCTTTCCATTTGTTTTTCGGGTCGAACGCTTCTATTCTAAAAGTGTAATCATCTTCGGGAAGATTTTTAAAATTAACATTTTTTGCATTTGTTGGATAAGAAGAAGAATCTTTTGAATTTTTGATAGAAATCCTAAAAATGAATGCTGTGCGAAGAGTTGTATCTTTGGCATCTAAATGATAGAAAAAAGAAATTGAATCTTTACGGCTTATTGCAATAAATTCTAAATCCTCTTTTGCCAGTAAGCTGCCATTTATTTTGACAAAATCTAACACAACACTTCTATCGCTCCCCCATAGAAATGGAATATTGACTGATACGAAGAGAAACATTACTATGATTATAAGTCTTCTTGCAACTAGCATTTTTTCAAAAATCTTTTTCTCAATGTCCTAAAATACAAAATTTTTGATAATTTCACATTTTAGTGTTTAAAGTGCCTCATTCCCGTGAAAATCATAGCAATATTGTTGGCATTTGCAGCCTCGATTACTTCTTGGTCGCGAACAGAACCGCCCGGTTGAATAACAGCGGTTGCTCCGGCTTTGACTGCTTCGAGCAAACCATCGGCAAAGGGAAAGAAGGCGTCGGAAGCAACCACCGAACCCGCTAAATCCAAGCCCATCATTCTGGCTTTTTCGGCAGCGATTCGGGATGAATCCACGCGCGACATTTGCCCTGCTCCAATCCCCAAAGTTCTATCGCTACGAGCATAAACAATTGCATTGGACTTGACATGCTTTGCTACTTTCCAGCCGAAAAGCAAGCCAGCAAGTTCCTCTTCGTTCGGCTCTCGTTGAGTTACTATGCGAAAATCCTCGTTGACGAAAAGGGATTTATCGGTATCTTGGACAAGCACTCCGCCGACAACACTACGGAAATCAATTCCCATTGCCAATTTAAACTTTTCAAAGTCAACTTTAACTAATCTTCTATCCTTCTTCTTGGTGAGTAGTTCAAGTGCCTCGTCTGAAAATTCCGGTGCTATAATCACTTCGGTAAACAGCGGATGTATTTCTTGAGCAAACTCAATATCAATGGCTCTATTCAGAACTATAATTCCCCCAAAGGGGGATACCGTATCCGTTGCAAACGCCTTTCGGTATGCACGTACAATGTCGTCGTCGGTTCCAACCCCACAAGGATTAGTATGTTTAATTATTGCAACCGTTGGGTTCTCGAATTCGATTATGAGCCTTGTAGCGGAATCAATATCGAGTATGTTATTATAGGATAAATCCTTTCCATGAAGTTTTTGGAAAATTTTAGTGAATTGTCCGAATAGACTAGCCCGTTGCTGGGGGTTCTCGCCATATCGCAAATTGAGTTCCTTGCGTTGGGAGTAGTTAAAATAGGACTGCTCGTTGTTGCTCATTTTTTGGAAATAATTTGCAATTACTATATCGTAATTTGCAATATGTTCAAAGGTTTCCGCAGCAAAGGAAAGTCGAACGTTTTCGGGGATTGCCCTATTATTTTCTTTCAAGTAATTAACTAACTCTGTGTATCTTGCGGGGTTAACTACGGGAAGAGTCCAATGATAATTTTTTGCGGCGGCGCGCAACATCGAAGGTCCACCGATGTCTATCATTTCAAGGATTTCTAAATTCGTCTCGGGGTCAATTTCTTGATTCACAATTTGCGTTTGGAAACGTTCCAATGTTCGTTCAAATGGATAAAGGTTGCAAACCACAAGGTCGAGCGGTTCGAGATTGTGTTGTGTAAGTTGCTCGAGGTGTCGAGACAAATCGAGTCGAGCAAGAATGCCTGCATAAATAGAGGGGTGCAAAGTTTTTACACGCCCATCGAGAATTTCGGGGAAATTTGTAATCTCTTCAATATTCCTAACATTGATGTTATTAGTTTCGAGGTAATTTTTTGTCCCACCAGTTGAAAATATTTCGATACCTAATTCATTCAAGGCTTTGGCTAAGTCGAGAATACCAGCTTTATCGAATACCGAAATTATTGCAGTTTTAATTTGATATTCGCTCGATAACATAATCTCACCATTCATTAATATTGTTTATAAAATATATTTACTCAAATCTATGTTCGAAGCAATGTTTTCTAACTGTTTACGAACCATTTCCAAAGTTACAGTAATTTTCTTTTCAGTGATGTTGTCGGGTGTGTTAAACAAGATATCTTCGAGTAGTGTCGTCATAATTGTATGCAAGCGGCGAGCCCCGATATTCATAACCTCGTCGTTAACCTTTGCTGCAATGGCTGCAATTTCGCGGATAGCCTCGGGGTCGAATTCGAGTTGAACCCCATCGGCTTCGAGTAAGGCTTTATATTGCTTAATTAAGGCATTTTCGGGTAGAGTCAAAATTTTAACAAAATCATCTTCTGTTAAACTTTTTAGTTCGACACGTATCGGGAAACGTCCTTGTAGTTCGGGAATTAGGTCCGATGGTTTCGACACATGGAAGGCACCCGAGGCGATAAAAAGGATGTGGTCGGTTTTAACTGGACCATAACGTGTATTTACGGTAGTCCCTTCCACTATTGGCAGAAGGTCTCGCTGAACACCTTCGCGGGAGACATCGATACCGGAACCTTTCCCTTCGGTCGAGGCAATCTTATCGATTTCATCAATAAAAATAATTCCCATATGTTCGACGCGATAGGTTGCTTCTCGGACGACATCTTCCATATCAATCAGTTTTTCGGACTCTTCTTTGAGCAAAGCAATCTTTGCTTCCGAGACGGTCATTTTCCTTCGAACCGTCTTTTTAGGCATAATTTGTCCCATTAAATCTTGGAGCGACATATTCAAGTCGTCCATACCGAAGGGTCCAAGTATTTGAAAAGGCGAAGTTGAATCGCTTTGCACATCGATTTCAATAATTTTATTGTCGAAAAAGCCTTGACGAAGCATTTCGCGTAGCTTAGCACGTGTTTGAGCGTTGTCTTCTAACTCGCTTGGGGCAGTTGCTTCGAATGAAATACCTTTTTTAATTGGGGGCATTAGGGCATCGAGGATTCGTTCTTCGACAGCCTTTTTTGCTTCTTCAATTTTTTCGTCGGTCTTTTCTGTACGAACCATTATGATAGCTCGCTCCATCAAATCGCGAACCATCGACTCCACATCTCGGCCAACATAACCAACTTCGGTGTATTTTGTTGCTTCGACTTTAACGAAAGGAGCGTTGACTAATTTTGCAAGGCGTCGGGCAATTTCAGTTTTACCGACTCCTGTTGGCCCAATCATAATAATATTGTTTGGCATAATTTCTTCCCGAAGTTCGCTTGCGACTTGCTGGCGACGCCATCGGTTTCGTAAGGCAATAGCCACTATTTTTTTTGCTTCGTTTTGACCAATTATAAACTTATCTAATTCAGCAACAATTTCCTTTGGAGTTAGTACTTTTGTTTGCCCGTCGCCGCTTCGCTTTTTAGTTAATTCCTTCAAATTTACCTCGAAAATATAATTAGAACACTTTTTAAAATACAAAAATACCAAAATGTTCCTTGGAAATTATTGAGTTCCCAAAAAATTGTAATTATGTATTATCAGCCATTCTACTATATCTTGCTAACAAATAAATCGGGAAGTTGAAAATGTCATTGTCGCAACGGCAAGTTTTTGTCTTTGTCGTTCTGGTTCCGTCGCGTTAGGCAAAACGGGACGGAAGAAGAATCTAAAAAATTTTTAAAACTTTTTATTTACCCATTGTATATTTAAAAAATTTGTATTATACTGCTTTTTAATATTTTGTAAGAAATTAATGTTTTGTTTTTCGCAAAATATAATTGCTCCTAATATCTTATTTCAAATAGAGTTTCAATATTTTGCAATTATTCCCTGCCTTGATGTAACTTGTTGTAATTCAATGGCTTACGTGTGAGGAGAGAAATCTTCTATGCAACTCGATAATACCATTTCATTCTATAAAATACTTTTGTTCCAGATGCCGAGCACCGCCTAATAGAAAAGTTACAGATTTTTCGGATTTTTACTTTTGAAATAATGTAATTATGTAAAGCCAAAAAATCTTATTTTAGGAATTAATAAGTTAGTTAGAAGGGTTAATTATGGGGTATCGACAAAAACAAGTGGTACCCAATAAGATGATGAAGGTTTTATGATTGGCTATACTTGTGGCAATTTCTACTGATTGATCTTGCAAAAGGAAAACTTGCCCTCCGCGAAGGCCAGACCGAGTTTGCCCCATTCAATTCAACTTCAAAGATTTTGTTTGCACCGATACGATTAGTGTATATAAAAGTAAAAATTGTGCAGATTGTAGTGAGTACTGCAAGGTAGGATTCGACGATGATTGTTTTAAAAGGCTGATAAATTATATTAAAGAAAATGCAAAAGAGCAAACTGAGCCAATTTGGGTTTTTTTATCGCCGGAGGGTATGTATCTGAAATCCAAAAATTTGATGCGAATGATATTTTGGCACTAGGTCGTTATCGTTATATTCCAGAATAAAAAGAATTGATTTTGAAAATTTTTTAAGAGACACGTTAAGTGGTGATTACTATGAAATAGAAGAACTAAGTGGCAATGTTTCTGGTCTTAATACAATGAATTCAAGCCTAATAGCAGATGATTTTTACTCTGAAATTCCCAAAAAGAGTGTAATTAATATCGGTCGTTATCTAAAAAGCACGGAATCTTCTAGAATTGACGTCTTACTTAAATTTAAAAATGATAAATTTTTCGAGAGATTTTCAAATTTTATGAAAAAATATAAACAAGAACAAAATCAATGAAGTATATTATGAAAAAAAGGAAAAAATTATTGCAAAAAACTGATTATTGTAATCATTTTTATTCCCCGATAATGTGCCCCTATGGTTTGCAGTGGTATCGTTACAAGCACACGAAAGGGTGCACGGCAGTCCCGATGAGATTGCTTCATTTCGACTGTCTTCGGAACGAAGCAAGAGCAACTACTTTCTAAAACTATGTTCTGCATAAGTACTATAACCTCTTGTTCAATACTTCTCCGACATTTTTGTCTATTAGCGTTGTAGAGACGAAAGATTTTTTGCCCCTACTTTGAATGGCGAACTGCCTCTGTCTCTCAAACGATGTTGTTTTGCACTATTGCAAGCAGTTCTGCTTGTGCTTTTTCGAGTTTGTCGTTCACAATGATGTAATCGAATTGGTCCTTCAACCCCATTTCCATACGTATTCTTTCAAGCCGTTGTGCCAGTTGTTCCGGGCTTTCTGTTCCACGAGCAATTAAACGTTGCTCGAGCACTTCGAGCGATGGTGGAGCAACAAAAATCAAAAGCGATTGGTCCGGGTATTTCGATTTGATTGATAGTGCACCTTTGACGTCGATATCGAAAACTACGACTTCGCCTTTCTCGATGCTTTTTTCTACCTCGCTACGGAGAGTGCCATAGTAATGACCAAAAATTTCTTCGAACTCTACAAGTTGGTTTGTCTTAATCAGTGTCTCGAATTCTTCTTTTGTCAAAAAGTGATAATCCTTCCCGTCCGCCTCGTTGGGACGCGGGGCACGTGTTGTAGCAGAAATGGAGAATTTGAAGTTTGGAAAAGTTGCTAAAAGATATTTCGCAAGGGTAGTTTTCCCGGCACCGCTGGGAGCAGAAATGACAACGAGTTGTTTATTCTTGCTATTCATCGACGAGTCCTTTGCCGGTTTTATGCAACAAGCCTTGTTGAACGAAATCTTTATGGATTTTATCCAATACTCCATTAACGAATTGGCTGCTTTTTTCGGTGGAGTATTTCTTTGCGATTTCGATGGCTTCGTTGATAGTTACTTTCGGCGGTATCGCCTCGAAGCAAAGAAGTTCGGCAATAGCGATTTCGAGTACTATCTTATCTACCAGTGTAACTCTTTCGAGTTCCCAATTTTCGATGTTTTGTTTCATCATTTTTTCGGCGAATGCTTTGTTTTCGAGTGTTTTCCGAACTAACTCTTCTCCGAATTGTATGTCGAGTGGGTCCCATTCGATTGGTATATCAGCTTCCAGTTCATAGATTTCCTCCCGGGTAAGAAGCTTTTTCACACCGGATTCTTGTGGGTCGAACCTAAATTCACGGAAGAAAATATGATTGAAAAGTGAATCGATGTTTCCGTTTGTAATTTCGTAAGCAACCAGAACTTGCAAAACTTTTTCCCGCACCAGACTTCGGTTACCAAATCGTTTTTGCTTTTTACTCAAATAAATATCTTCATTCATTACAATCTTATTTGCACTTTCTACTTTCTCCAATCTAATAATTTAAGCAAAAGAATTGAATTTTTGCCCTACGAAATCCCGATATTTGATTTTGTTGTTACTTTTTGATTTTTTACTTGTGTTGATTAATTTAAATTTTAATCCCCAAAAAGAATCAGTAAAAATTCCCGCGTTTTTGTAAATGAGCGAGCTTACCCCTTCTATAATTGCATCATATCGAATTTATATTTTAAAGAAGTAGGCAACCCCTTCTTTCTACATTTACAATGGGTTCGAAGTCTGACAGTTCTAATTATTTTATCCCTACTCAATTGGTTCGAAGCGCGCTTGGAAGAAACGTAAGTATTTTGGTTCGTGGACCATACGTAACCCTTTTGCCTTTTCTCTATTCTTGTAAAGTTCCATTACTGACCAGGCGGCAACATCGAGGTGTGCTTGTGTATAGACTCTTCGGGGAATTGTTAGCCGAACAAGTTCGAGTTTGGGATAGTTATGGTCGCCTGTTACTTTGTTTCGACCGGCAGAGACGATACCGCGTTCCATCGCACGAACACCGGATTCGACGTATAAATCGGCTGCAAGTTTTTGAGCAGGAAATTCATTTTGTGGAATATGAGGATAAAATCGTTTAGCATCCAGAAAAACTGCGTGTCCCCCTATCGGAACAACAATAGGTATGCTTTCTTCGAGTAAAAGGTTGCCAAAATATTCAACTTGCTTTACTCGGAAACTGATGTTGTCGTCCATAACAGCTTCTTCTATTCCACGTGCCATTGCTTCGAGATCGCGTCCGGCAAGCCCACCGTATGTATGAAGCCCTTCGTAAACTACAACAAGGTTTCGTAATTCTTCGAATAAGTCGGGGTCGTTGCAAGCAACAAAACCACCGATGTTGACATACAAATCTTTCTTTCCACTCATCGTGCAAGCATCTGTGTAGAAAAAAAAAAAAAAAAGTATTTCGGCTATTTTTTTGTTCTGGTAACCTGTTTCTCTTTGTTGGATAAAATAGGCATTTTCGATAGCCCGGGTTGCGTCCAAAACTACTTTTATTCCATATTGATGTGCAAGTTGACTTACTTCTTTGATATTTTCCATCGAAACGGGTTGTCCGCCAGCCATATTAACAGGTGCCCCGACGGTAATGTAGGGAATTTTTTGTGGACCAACTTTTTTAATTAAATCTTCAAATTTTTGAAGGTCGACATTGCCTTTGAATGGATGCCAAGCGGTTGGGTCGTGTGCTTCATCGATTATGACATCGACGAAAGTCCCGCCGGCAAGTTCTTGATGAAGGCGAGTTGTTGTAAAATACATATTCCCTGGGATAAAATCTCCGGGTTTGATAAGGGTTCGCGAAAGGAGATGTTCAGCACCACGCCCTTGATGAGTCGGAACAACATACTTGTAGCCGTAATACTTTTGAACATTGCTTTCCAGATAATAGAAATTTTTCGAACCAGCATAGGCTTCATCGCCGAGCATCATACCAGCCCATTGGTAGTCGCTCATTGCGTTTGTTCCGCTATCGGTAAGAAGGTCGATATAAACATCTTCGGAGCGAAGTAAAAAGGTATTGTAACCAGCTTCTTTGATTTTTGCAAGTCGATATTCTCGCGTTGTCATCTTAACTGGTTCGACAACTTTAATCTTGTAAGGTTCAGCAAAAGGTCGTTTCGTTAATCTCATAACATTAGCCAATTCTCAATAAAACAAAAAAAAGAACTACAAAATTATAAATCTTAATTGTAAAAGCCAATTAAAGTCGGAAATTTATTGTATGGGTTTAATGGAAATTCTATGAATAGGCTCGATATGCAACAACACTTTCGGAGCCTAAAAAACTTCTGTTAATTCTATATTTTGGAATAAATTGATTACAAAAGTAATTATTTGTGAAGAATTCGAAAAGTTTTGCACTCAAAAAATTAATTTTAACAAACAGTTTCGATATCGGATATTGTACCCCGTTCTGAAAAACTGGATATCTACTCATTTTTCTGGGGTTCTCAGTTCCGAATTTATACGCTATAATTATCAAATTTTTAGTGGACAATAAAGGGGCAATTTTTTTATTGTTCAACTTTTAAAGTTATATTGCAATTTATAATAAAAGCAGATAGGAAATATTGGGTATCGAAAACTTTAAGCAATTTGGCGAAAATTTGCTCAGTCTTTCGAGTCCTATTTTCACGGATTTCGATATCGAAAAGGCGTATGCCTTTTGCAAAAAAGTTGCACTCGAACATTACGAAAATTTCCCTGTTGGTTCGTGGTTAGTCCCGAAGGATTCGAGACGATTTTTCTACAGCATATATGCTTTTGCGCGTTTAGCCGATGATTTAGCCGACGAAGTGGAACTCAATTTTTCCTCGGACGAAAGGATTCAATATTTAAATAAACTTGGGGAATGCCTTTCTATACTTCAAGATAGCGAATACATAAACAATCCTATATTTCTTGCTTTGAAGGATACTATCGAAAGGAAAGAATTGCCATTGCTTCCCTTTCAGAAATTGCTCGAAGCCTTCAAAATGGATGTGAATTTTGTGCAACCTAATGATTTCGAAGATTTGGAAAGATATTGTTCCTATTCAGCAAATCCGATTGGCGAACTTGTTCTTAGATTATTCAATGAGTATAACGAAAAGTCTGCGAAGTTTTCGGATATGATTTGCACGGGGCTCCAATTGGCAAATTTTTGGCAGGATTTATCTCGCGATTTACCCATCGGAAGAGTTTACATACCTAAAGTAGTGCTCGACAATGTGAAACTATCTACAGAAGATTTACTCTTAATGCGAAAAAGGGAGAACATTGAAATATGTTTGAAGGAATTAATAGAAAAAACAAGATGGTATTTTTTAAATGGATGGCAAATATTAATTTACATTTCTGATAGTCGACTAAAATTTGAACTTAATGCAATTATTTTCGCTGGATTGAGAATTTTGAAAAAGGAAAGTAAGTTGGGAATAAAAATTCTGCAGAAGCGCCCTAAATTGAATGGAATAGATTTTGCAAGGATTTTCTTTAAGGCATTGATTTAATATGGAATATTTGACAGTTTTCGATTTAGCACGCTTCGAAAATGTTTCGCCTCCGAAATTAAAGAGGTCGAACTTTTCGCTTGCTTTCTCGATTCTACCCTCGGACCAAAAAAGTGCTATCAACTCTGTATATAATTTTTGTGCTTATATCGATAACATAGTTGACGAAACCCCGACAAATGAACTCGATGCTATTGTTCAGAAGAACAATAGGCTAAACAAGTGGGCACGTGTAATTGACCAAATTTATGCAGACGAATTGCCAAGCCCTTTGCTCTTCCCGTTTTATTTTGCGATAAAAAGATTTTCAATTCCAAAGCAATTTTTTCAGACCCTGATTAATGGGTGTCGAAGAGACCTTTTCCAAAAGAGATATAGGACTTTCAACGAGCTTAAAGATTATTGCTATAGTGTTGCAAGCGTCGTCGGACTAATTGTTATTGAAATTTTTGGACATAGATACGAAGAGACCAAGAACTATGCAATCAACCTTGGGTATGCAATGCAGTTGACAAATATTCTCCGCGATATTAAAAAAGACAAAGAACGAGGCTATATTTATCTTCCACTGGAAGACCTTGAACGTTTCAATTATACCGAAGAGGAGCTCCTTGCCGAAGTCTATAACGACAATTTTGTCGAGTTAATGCGATTCGAAACACAACGCACCAGAGCATATTTCCATAAAGCACGCACACTTTTACATCCAGAGGAGCGAGTTTCCATATTTTCCACAGAAGTTATGGACGAGATATACTATCGTTTGCTTGAAAAAATTGAACTGAGTAATTTCCGTGTTTTCGACCGCGAAATACGAGTCTCGAATCTACATAAGTTATCGATAGCACTAAAACACTGGCTATCGATTGTACTGTTCATTAAGCCTTTTACCAAATTGGTTTAATGCTGTTTTTTTGATAATTTTGTATTTTTAGAATATTAAATTTCGACTTGACAATGGAAATTCAGTTCGACGAAAGTGAATTAAAGAAGATTGAAGCGTTAAAATTACGTTACCCCGAACCAAAGGCTGCTTTGATGGGGACATTGTGGATGGCACAAAAAAAATTCGGATGGATTTCGCCCGAAGTAATTGAATACGTTGCGAAATTGTTGGACTTGCCTCCTTCTCACATCAATGGTGTAGCGAGTTTCTATACGATGTATTTTAAAAAGCCGATGGGGAAGTACCACATCCAAGTTTGTACTAATGTATCGTGTTTGCTAAAGGGTGGCGAAGAGATTTTCGAATATGTTTCCAATAAGTTAGGAATAAAGAACGGCGAGGTAACGCCCGACGGCTTATTCTCGCTCGAAGAAGTTGAATGTATGGGGGCTTGTGGTGGCGCCCCAATGTTTGCAATTAACGAAGATTACTATGAAAATTTGAATATTGAAAAGGTTGACAACATACTGCATAGGTTGAAAAATGGTAATGGAATACAGAGTTAAAAGCAGTCGATTTTTCTTTTCTCGATTGTTTTTAATATTTTTTCTTTTAAGTCACATTGTTATTTATTTTTTAGGGTCGAAAGTCTATGAATTTTTAGCCTTGAACCCCAAAATGCTGGTCTATGATTTGCAAATATGGCGTCTTTTTACTTATCCATTTGTGTCGCTTTCGGTTGCCGAAGCAATTTTGTTTGCTTTCGCTTTTTGGTTTATCGGACCGAAGGTGGAATCCACATTCCGCGAAAATTACTTCCCTATTGCTTTGGTTGCATACATTCCATTCCAAGGTTTGATTGTTACCGGGTTGTTCGCACGCGAGAAATTCTACCTTGTTGGAACGGAAGGATTATCGTTTTTTATACTTACTTTATATTTTTTAATATATATTAGAATCGTCAACCAATATGAGCCTGTATCAATTCGTTCGATGATTCAAACCGCCTTTGTAGTGGTTTTCTGGATTATGGCTGCTACTGTCGATTCATTTATTTACCAAAGGTCAACCCTTGTTAATTCATTCGCCTTTGCAATGAGCGGTATATTCATCGGTCTTATGACCTATTTACAAGTAAAATCGTTTACCGAAGATATGCTAAGCCGTCGCTATCAGCGTTATCAAGAGTTTAAAAAACGCCTCGATGAACTCGAAAGAATGGAACTCGAGGAAAGAAACGTCGAAACAAAAGTCGATGACTTAGAAGAACAACTGTTCTCTTTAGCCGAAAAATATATAGAGCAGTATTCCTTTACCGAGGAAAGACTTAACCAAATTCTCGATAAAATAAATGAAAGAGGCAAGGAATCGTTGACAAAAGAGGAATTACAATTCCTCCGTGAATATTCAAAAAGAGTTAAATAGTATAAAGGCATATTATGGAAAATAGAAAAAGTGAATTCCTTAATCCACAAAAGACAGTCGAACACATTGATATTACAAAATATAATGTGGTAGATTTGGTCGAGGCGATGGGAAGTATGGCTTTCCAAGCGCGTAATCTTTATCGGGCTTCGAAAATTTACGATATGATGCTTGCCGATAAAGATTGTACGGTCATTTTGACGCTCGCTGGTTCTTTGTTCAGTGCCGGATTGAAAAATATCGTTGTCGAATTGCTCCGAAATAATATGGTAGATGCCATCGTCTCCACCGGTGCAATTATTGTTGACCAAGACTTCTTCGAAGCTCTTGGATTCAAACATTACCAAGGAACGCAGTTCGTCGATGATAATGAACTCCGCGAATTGATGATTGACCGAATCTACGACACATACATCGACGAAGAGGAGTTGCGTGTGTGTGATATGACAATTGCCGAAATTGCATCGAAAATAGAGCCTCGTCCATACAGTTCCCGTGAATTTATCGTTGAAATGGGTAAATATTTGGTCGAAAACGACAAAGGCGAGAATTCAGTTGTCCGAACAGCCTACGAGAAGGGCGTTCCAATTTTCGTTCCTGCATTTTCCGACTGTTCCGCTGGCTTCGGATTGGTTTACCATCAGTATCATACAGTTGGACCGACTGTTTCAATCGATTCGGCGAAAGATTTTCTTGAACTAACGAAAATTAAAATCGCTTCGAAGGAAACAGGAATTGTGATGATTGGTGGTGGAGTTCCAAAGAACTTTACCCAAGATGTGGTTGTTGCTTGCGATATTCTCGGTGTCGAATCAAAAATGCATAAATATGCCGTGCAAATAACTGTTGCCGATGAACGCGATGGTGGTCTAAGCGGCTCGACTTTGAAAGAAGCAAGTTCATGGGGGAAAGTCGAAACCACCTATGAACAAATGGTATTTTCGGAGGCAACCATCGCATTTCCGCTCCTAGCTGCTTATGCTTACCACAAAGGTAGTTGGAAACAAAGGCAACCGAAGGAATACAACAAG
>CAZPSM010000017.1:30126-35380 GCA_964589125.1 uncultured Hyphomicrobiales bacterium
AATAGTTGCTACACTTCGATTAATTGCCTTTGGGTGGAATGGAATTCGTTCAGAATAATACAAACAACTCTGTTGTTGTGCATCTCTTTTCAGGTCAGTAATATGGACACGAATTGCTGTGTCTCTACTTACCTAATTACAAGCTTTTCGATTTGTGTTACATCGTCATCCGTAAGTTGGATTAAATAAAGCCCTCTATTTAACTCGGGGAAATTAATGGTCTCGATTTCTTTTTCCACCTTAATTTTTCCTTCGGTAGCAACTCTACCTAAAACATCAAAAATCCGAAAACGATAATCTTTATGCTGAGTGTTAAACTTTAAAGTAACAGCATTACAGTTCGAGTAGAGAATCTGAAATATTTTTCCCGTCGATGTGCCCGACTTTAGTTCTATAACATCTAAATAAACAGAGTATTGCAATAGCGAAACTACTTTTGCACCACGGTTAATTTCGAGTTCGGAGAATTCTGGGATACCTTCAAGTAGAAATTCTTGTTCCACACCGCGCATAACAAGAACAGTATCGAAATATTGTTTTGTTCCGGTTTTGAAGTTTAACTCAAGTGGAAGGTTTATGTATCGTCCTAAGTTGTCATTTTGGACTTGCTTGACTTTCACCAACACATCGACTGAATCTGGGCTACGTGGAAATTTCGAAACGATTGTTTCCACTATTGGATATCCTTTTCCATAAACCCATTGTTCGAAAAACCAGGAAATATTTTCACCAAGATAAGTGTTGCAAAACAATTCGAAATCTTGTGTAGTTTTGGACTTATATGCATTGCTATCCAAGTATGTTCTAAGTAATTCGAAGAACTTATCGTCGCCGAGTAAGTATCGGAGCATACCGACAACAACAGCACCTTTGTTGTAAATTGTCCCTGGATAATTCGACGATGGGGGTGTTCTACGAAAATTATACAAAGGTAAAACACCTTCATAAAGAACAATTCTATTGAAATAATCGTTTTTCTTTTCGAGTTGTCTTGCTAAATATTTGTCATATCCGAATAGCATTTCGAGGAAAACCGATTCGCTGAAAGTTGCGAACGATTCTGAAAGCCAAGCATCGCGGAAATCGAGTGGGGTAACCATATCGCCAAACCATTGATGTGCAAATTCGTGTGCAGCAAGTAAATTGACAGTATCTTTCCTTTGAAAAAGGTTTAGAGCATCGGATTGTGGCATTGTAATCATTGTTTGATGCTCCATAGCACCTGCTGAAAAAGGAACAAGAACAAAACCGATTTTTTCGAAAGGATACCGCCCAAAGCGATTCTGAAAGGCAAAGAATGTGTGATGAAAATTCTTAAAAGAATGAACCACCGCATCTTCGTATTGTGGTAAGTAATAAACTACAAATTCGATACTTTTGGGTAAATACCGAGAAGCAACATTTGTTGTCTTAAACTTACCCATAGCAAAAGTTAGCAAATAGGTTGCTATTGGGAACTTCGACGAGGTTGCCCAGACAGTTTCTACAAGAGTATCTTGTGTTGGCACTTCAAATGTCCTACCATTTGTGGCAATTACATACCCCGGTGGTACCCTAAATCTTATGCTATACGTAGCTTTATCCGAAGGATGGTCGTAAACGGGTAGCCAATGTTGGGTTGTCGAAACGTATTCGTTCCGCAGACCGACCCCAATTGCAAAAAGAACAGAATCTTTCAAAAATACACCACCGAACGGGGGATTAAAATTTTCGGCAGTCATATAACCCGAGTAATAAATTTCTACGGTTTGTGTATCCCCAGCAGTAACGGGAGAAAAGTTAATCTGGTAATATGAATAGTCAATATCTTGTTCCTTACGGAACTCTGGAACGACTTTCTTTTCTCCGACGAAAGCCGAATCAACTTTTAAATCGCGAAGGTGGAAATAGAAATTTTCGTTTAAAGAGTTGACACTCCAAACGAAGCGAATCGAGCATCGCCCCGAAATGTATTTTGCTAAACCCTGTCGCAAGTCTAAAACAGCATCGTAGTGGAGAACGTCAAACGCTTGTGGCTGGTAAAGTGTTGGCAAAGATATTGGCTTTTGAGCATTTAAGCCTATGGAATACAGAATGATGCAAAAAATAACATATCTAAAATATAAAAATTCCATACAAATTGCCTAAATAAATATGTACTAATTTAGAAAAAATGATTGTAATTTTGCACTCGTATTTTATTTATTTATTAGAAAAGTATTATGAAAATAGTACGAATAACAGCTGGGTTGCTTTCTACCAACTGTTATTTAATCATAAATTCCGAGGCGAGGCGAGCCATTCTTATTGATTCACCTCCCGATTCAAAAGACTATATACTCGAAACTCTTCGAAAGGAGCAAGTGCAACTCGAAGCGATACTACTTACACATTCACATTGGGACCACTTTGCAGATGCAAACCCAATTAAGCGTTCTACGGGAGCAAATTTGTTTGTCCACAAGAACGATTACTATCGCATTCAGAACCCATTGGAACATACTCTCGTGCAACTCGATTTTGACATCGAATCAGCCGAAGCGAACCATCTAATTGTTCATCGAGAATCTCTCGTTTTCGAAACTGCAAAGTTAGAAGCAATACCAACACCGGGACACACCGAAGGTGGAGTGATTTATGTGCTTGAATCTGAACGCTGTGCCTTCGTCGGCGATACAATTTTCTATCTTTCAGTTGGTCGGACAGACTTACCCGGGGGCAATCCCGAACTTCTGATACAAAGCATAAACCAGATAATATTTCGGCTTCCCGATGATTTTGTTCTTTATCCCGGGCACGATAGACCAACAACGGTTGGATTCGAAAAGTCTTTCAACCCTTATATGCTTGTTGTTTAATATTTGATTGAATTATGAATTTTTTTTCATCTTTCCTTAATCGTTTTGTTAGGAAAAAGTTTATAAGTTTGCTTTTGCTTTCTTTGACAATTGGTTGCTATTCGTTTCGTGGGGGGATATTGCCGGAGCATTTGAAGACGTTATCGTTTACCCCCATAGTCGATAATAGTAATTATGGCAATCCATTGTATAAAGATATGTTGTTGGATGAATTAGTTAGGCAGTTTCGTAATGACAATACATTGAGAATCGTTGAAACAAGTGGCGATGCGAAGTTGACTCTCACGATAAATTCTATTCGCGATGAAACTGCTTTTGTTAAGCCCGGGGAACTCGAGAAAGAGAAAAAAATCACTATGGAGTTGAGTTGTGAATTCTATGACGCAGTTAAGAAAAAGACTATTTGGAAAAAGAACTTCTCCAATTATTCGATTTATAGTGTTCAGGGTATTCCTTCGACTCGCGACAATGCTATTAGGGAAGTCATCTCTAAACTCACAAACGACATTTTATTGGCTACAGTTTCCGGATGGTAAAATACAAGGAAAATATGCAATTAATTTTTTCTGGTTCGTCTTATTGCTTCTACTTTTTACAAATGGCAAAAAATTATGTTAATAAATATGGGGTATAATATTAAAGTATGGAAAACATTATACTTATTTTTTATTTTATTGCTCTTTTGATACTTTTCGGCTTTGGCATTCACGGTTTATTCTTGCTTTACTATTATCACAAAACTTTAAAGGTAGTTCCACCTCGGTATGAACTACCCAACGAGCTTCCTATGGTAACTATTCAGTTGCCAATTTTCAACGAAGTGTATGTGGTCGAAAGACTTATCGAGCACGTTTGTAAAATCAATTACCCCAAAGATAAACTAGAAATTCAGGTTCTCGACGACTCCACAGACGAAACCCAGGAGGTTGCACAAAAGATTGTGGCGAAATATCGAGAACAAGGTTACGATATTCATTATATCCATCGGGACAACCGAGAAGGTTTCAAGGCTGGAGCTTTGAAATATGGATTAGAATTCGCCAAAGGAGAATTTATTGCTATTTTCGATGCTGATTTTACTCCTCAAGAAGATTTCTTGCTCCAAACAATTGTTTCCAAAATCCCAAAGTGGGTATGGTTCAAACACGTTGGGGGCATATCAACGAAGATTATTCATTTCTGACAAAGGCTGTTGCTCTTTCGCTCGATGGTCATTTCGTAATTGAACAACAAGTGCGAAACAAGGCAGGATTTTTTATTAATTTTAATGGAACAGCCGGGGTCTGGCGAAAACAAGCGATTCTCGATGCCGGGAACTGGCAACCGGATACACTTACCGAAGACCTCGATTTAAGCTATCGTGCACAACTCGAAGGGTGGAAATTTATCTTTTTAAATCATGTCGTATCGCCCGCCGAACTTCCAGCCGATATCAACGCTTTGAAAACTCAACAATTTCGTTGGACGAAAGGTGCGGTCGAAACAGCAAAAAAGATTCTTCCCAAAGTTTTAAAAGCCAAACTGCCTTTAAAGGTTAAACTCGAATCCATTGTTCATTTAACCAGCAACATTGTTTTTCCATTTATTTTGGTCGTCGCGCTTCTCAATATACCGATTGTTATTATAAAAAATACTTTTTCGCATTTCGATGTGTATTATAATCTAATGTCGATTTTTGTATTGGCTTCGATTTCGTCGTTCTTGTTCTATTTGTATTCGCAAAAAGCCATTCATTCGGATTGGCGAGGCAGAATTCTTTTGTTCCCAGTCTTTCTTGCCGGGAGTATGGGATTTGCAATAAACAATACGAAAGCGGTAATCGAAGCACTAATTGGGAAAAAATCAGGTTTTACCCGAACCCCGAAATATCGCATTGTTTCCAACAGTGATGATTGGAAATTTAAAAAATACGTCCAACGTCGAATTAGCCCAACCGTCATATTCGAGTTACTTTTAGCCTTGTATTATTTAGTTGGGATAGGCATATCAATTTATTACGTCGAACTTGCAGCAATTCCTTTCCAACTCCTTTTCTTGCTTGGATTCGGAACTGTTGGCTATATGTCGTTGAAACACGCTCTTTTGACCACTAAATAAAGAACCTATAAATCCTTATCGAACAAGGGGTTACAACCCCTTGTTCGTTTTATTTTGTTGTTCTGAAACTCTGGACATTTCATCCTGAGTATTTTTTTCATTCCGAACGCAGTGAAGAACTAAAAAAGGACGCGGTGATTCCGTTCCAAAGAAATTAGCGGGGTAATAACAAAACTGCTGACTCGTTCCGACTTTCGCAAACCTTCACAAATTTTATAACGGCGATTTTCAATTATATAAAAAAAATTTGTTTTTCCATTAAACTTTTTTATTTTTGTGTTGTCTAAATAACATATTATAGGGGTAATATAATGAAATTT
>CAZPSM010000018.1:0-13459 GCA_964589125.1 uncultured Hyphomicrobiales bacterium
AAGAATCTAAAAGAAACGGTGGTGCAAGAGATTCTTCGCTACGCTCAGAATGACAAGGACGAGATAAATTTTTTCCCTCGTTATGAGAAGTCGATTAACAAGGAGCAAACAACATTATCTAAAATCTATGAAAATGCATTTTTTACTTTTGAAAAGAAGTCTTTTGCTTTGCCGCCGCTATTTGTTGTTGGTTGAATATTCGGGCTATTTTGGAGTTCCTTCAAAATAGTTTTCTCTTTTGAGTTAACGGAACTTGGGACATAGATATCGACGATGACTATTTGGTCGCCCTTTCCATAATGATTTAAATGGGGTATTCCTCGTTGGTGCAATTTAATTTGTGTTCCCGGTTGGGTTCCCGGTTCAATCTTGATAGTTTCTTTACCGAACAAGGTAGGAATCTCAACTTTCGTTCCCAAGACTGCATCGGGGAAACTGATTAGCAAGTGGTAATAGATATCGTCGCCCTGACGTTCGAAGTATGGATGTTCGTGTTGTTCAATTATAACAATCAGATCACCTGCGTCGCCTCCTCGTTTGCCTTGATTTCCCTTTCCACGAATTGAAAGATAATTTCCATCTTCGACGCCAGCCGGAATGTTCAAAACCACTGTGTCTTCGCCATTTATCCTTCCTTCGCCTTGACACACTGGGCATTTCTCGGTGATAATTTGTCCACTTCCGCCACAAGTGGGGCAAGTCGAACTACTTACGTATTGAACAAACATCATACGGCTGACTTGCCGGACCTCACCACTTCCGCCACAAGTGGGGCAAGTCTTGAAATCGGAACTTCGTTTTGCTCCTTTGCCATTACATTCTGTGCACTTTACAAATTTTTTCAGTTTTATAGTTTTTTCGACCCCGGTGGATATTTCTTCGAGCGTTAGCGGAAGGCGTATTTTTAAATCCGAACCCCGCTCCCCAAAGTCGGTAGTTCTAGTTCGGCGGGTTGAACTGCGTGTGCCAAAGAATTCATCGAAGATACTTCCGCCAAAGCCACCAAAGATATCCCCAAAAGCAGAGAATATATCGTCAATCGAAGAATAGGTATGGTAATCGGTGCCCATTCGCAATCCATCGTGGCCAAATTGGTCATAACGGCGACGTTTTTCTGGGTCGCTTAAAACTTCATAGGCTTCGGCTGCTTCTTTAAACTTCTCCTCTGCTTCTTTATTATCAGGATTCCTGTCCGGGTGATATTTCAATGCAAGTTTCCGATAAGCGGATTTTATTTCCTCGACGGAAGCATTCTTAGAAACACCTAAAACCTCGTAATAATCACGTTTCGACATTTTCTGCCCCATTTTACTTCAACATTTTACGAATCGCTTGGAGTTTTATCATTTTCAGGTAAACCAGCCGAAGTTACAACTTTTGTATGGCGGAGGACTTTATCGAACAGTTTGTACCCTTTTTGTAGTTCCTTAACGACATAGCCTTCGGGAACTTCCGATGGTATGTTCATTAGAGCCTCGTGTAATTCAAAATCGAACGGCTTGCCAACTGGGTTATCTATTTCGGAAACACCTGCTTGTTCAAATAATTTTTTTGTCTTTTGTGAAATCATTTCCAACCCGATAACAAGGGAATCGAAATCGGACGATTGCTTCGACGCAGCAACAGCATTATTCAAATCATCAAGTATTGGCAGTAGATTTTGTAGCAACTTTTCGTTGCTATATAGTATCAAATCTTCCTTCTCTTTTTGTGTTCGACGGCGAAAATTCTCAAATTCTGCTGCTTTTCTTAGCAACTGGTCGTAAAGTTCATTCTTTTCGCTTTTCAAGGATTCTACTTCGGCTCGAAGTGCCTCGACTTCTTTCTTCAAATTCTCTATTTCGATGTTTTCGGTAGTTGTCTCTTGGTGGAATGTTTCCGCCCCCGAAACTACATCGTCATTTCGTTCGACTTCTTGCTTTACTTCTTTCTGACCCGAAATTGGGATTGCTTTACCTCCTTCGTGCCGAACGTAGGTATTGTAAATGTCTTTTTCCTTGTTTGTTGCTTGTCTCAGTGGTTTCTTAGGATTACCATCTTCCATATTCTAATCTCTATCAGATTTACAATTAATCAGTCAAGTGATAGTAGACGAAAAATTAAACTTTTTGTTATTAAAATCCTAAAAGCATTGTAATTTCATATATTATAGTGTTTGAAGACGGAAAACATAGCGACACAACACAGCCATCTTTCTTGTATCTTATCGTTGTATGTGAATTCTGAGTATACCGAAAGAGATTGTACCTTTTGAACAAACATACGTAATTCCAACATATCCACCTGTAACAGTATCAATACCGCGCGAAGCAACCAAGTGTCCAGCCAACCCTGCTTCTTGGTATAAATTCGAGCCTTCGAGACAGTTCCCGTCTCCAAAGAATGCAATATTCCGAATTTCCTTCATCTCGCTTCGTTGAAAAATATTAATTTTAATTTTATGAATTACAAATTTTATATTTTTTCGAAGTTGTTTAATGAAAGTAAGCGTTATAATAGTGACCCGAAATCGAAAGGATGATTTAATCCAGACGATTTACGGTTTTTTAAAACAAACCTATCGGGATAAAGAAATTATTGTAATAGATAATGGTTCTACCGATGGGACCAAGGAAACAATACCACAATTGTTTCCAATGGTGTATTACGAATGGATACCGGAAAATTTCGACATACGCTCCATAATTTTGGGTGTGTATAAGTCCACAGGTGATATAATATGGCGTTGCGACAGCGATTCGTTCCCCGAAAGTCCCGATACGTTCGAGAAAGTGGTCGATATTTTCCAGAAATATCCCGATATAGATATCATTGCCGGGGATGATATCGAGGTTCGACGTGGCTACGAGGTATGGCATTGGTATAAAAAACCGGTTGACAAGACGAACGTTCCACCGGAAGGTTACCCTTCGGCTGGTTTTTCGGGTGGTGGGGCGGCAATCCGACGAAAGGTTTTCGAAACAATTGGCGGTTTCAATGGCTTCGGCTACGAAGAATTCGATTTTTCCGCTCGTGCAATCATTGCCGGTTTCAACATCCGCTACTTTCCAAATATTCGTTCGCTACACTTTGCCTCCGAGTCTGAACGGTTTAGAAAGGAACGTTGGCTACATTCCTCTATTCAATTTATCCGGTATTCTTGGCGGTTTTTCCCTTTTTGGCATGCTATTGGTCGTTCGCTTGTCATAATTACTCTTCAATTGCTTGAAGGGGTAATCCAACAAGTTGGTTTCCTTCGCTTTGTCGAAGGCTTCTTATCTATGATTTCTACTGCAATTCATACCTATCGCACCGAGCGTATGGTCGCTCCAAAAGACAAACTGAAATTACTAACAATATCGGGTGGTATACTATACAATAGGATTAAGGATTATCAAGCAATATTATTAAGAAAATTTAAGCAAGGTAAATGAAAATTTTGCAACTTTCACCTCAATTGCCTTTTCCACCCGATAGTGGAGGAAAAATTGGGATGTATAATGTAATTCGCGAGTTATCGAAAAATGGAGCAAACATAACTTTGTTTGCTTTTACTAAAGAGAAACCCCGCAATGAATATATTAGCCACCTGCAAGAGTTCTGTAATCTTATCCCGTACTACTACAATACAAGCAACACTATCCCAAAAATTATTAAATACTTTATTTTGAACAAGCCAATTTTTATCGAAAAATACTTTACTAACAAGGTAAAAAAAGATTTTGAAAAATTGTTACCTTCCTTGGAATTCGACCTTATCCACGTGGACCACACATCGCTTATGTCGTTGGGTATGTGGTTAAAGGAGATTACCCACAAGCCACTGGGCTTATTTTTGCATAATGTAGAATGGATTATTTGGCAAAGATATCTCGATAGGCATATTCGTTTTACTCCTTCCTGGCTATTCTTGAAACAACAGACAAATCTTTTGCGCGATAGTGAAGCAAAATACATTTCGATTGCAGATATCAACTTTGTATTGACCGAAAACGACTATCTGCGGGCAAAAGAACTTTCCCCGGGCAGCAAAGTCTCGATTATTCCTTTCGGGGTTGACCTAAATTCCTGGCAAATTGATGAATCGATTCGAAGGAATCCTTACGAAATTGTTTTTGCAACAACTTATTCGTGGCAACACAACGTTGAAGGATTGAAATGGTTTTTGAATGAAGTCTTTCCTATCGTTTTGGAATCGTTTCCGCAAGCGATACTAACTATTTTGGGAAAGAACCCACCCTTATGGCTTAAAAAATATACTAATATCAACGTCGAAGGTTATGTCGATAAAGTTCAACCATATTACAATCGCGCTAATTTGAGTATATCCCCCTTATTTGTTGGTGGAGGAGTTCGGGTAAAAATACTGGAAGCAATGGCAATGGGACTACCAGTTGTTTCGACTAGTGTTGGAGCCGAAGGAATTACTGCTCGAAAAGAGGATGGGCTTTTCGTTGAAAATGAACCAAATAAATTTGCAGAGGCTATTATATATTTAATAAGAAACTTTTCTGAATCGAGATATTATGGTTCGAATGCTCGTCGGTTTATTGAACATAACCACTCAGCCGAAAAAAATTTTCGTATAATCTTCGATAAATATAAAGAAATCATAGGAAATGCAAAGTAAGTTTTTCAGGTAGGTAGTAAAAAAATGAATAATGGAGTAATAAATATATTTTATTCCAGTTTATCGAGGGAAGCAATTAAAAATATGTTGAAAACCCTATTTGAAAAACAGTAGTTTTTTCTGGAGGATTACCTAACAGGTCGCGCTGTCGTTCGAAACGATAATTAATCCGTAGTACGGCGGAGCCCGTGGGACGAAAAGCGAGTGAAGGCACAATAGCCCAAACGTCGTCAGCAATATTCGTACCTGTTTCGTTCAACACTTCTTGATTGTAATCTGCATATTCTAATCGAATACCTAAATTAAATTGTGCTTTTTCCCAATTTAAAATTTGGTGTTGTAGGATTGTTTCTACAACATCGATGAAAAATCCAAACTGTTCCGAGGCATAAGCTTGTGTGTAGGTTCTGGGAACATCGACGAAGACTTTTGCAAATTCACCAAGAATACTTAATCGGTTGTTGAATAAGGTAATGTTAAAATCGAGAGCCACAACATTTATACTTCGTTTGTCGTCAAGTATTAAACCATCGTCTTGCCATTTGTTGTAAACCCCAGTCATATACGAAAATCCAATTTCTCCAATCTGTCGGTTCCGAACCGCCAATTTCCCAGTGAACATAGGAAGTCCGCTGAAGTTCTCTTCAAATCTTGCTGGGTTGATTTTACCTGCCCGCAAAGAAGTTCTGTTATCTTCGTTGGAAATAATCCTATCGTCGAAGCCATTCGTCAAATACATTTCGTAACCGAAGACCCAATTGTTGTAGAAATGCTTTCCATAGATGCCCAAACCAACACTCGATAGAGTCGAAGGTATTATTGTTGTCGCAGAAATAGGACGCTCAATAAAATCCCATTTTGGACCATCGTGATTCTGATTGAAAGCACCTATTGGGTTCAAAATGATTCCGCCTCGTAAAGTTAATAGTGGATGAAATTCTATGTCCATCGCGGCAAATTCGATGTTTATTTCTTTTGTGCCATCTTCAAATTCTATTTCTGATAGAAATCTAATATTAGAAGTAATCGATGACGATAGAAACAATGTTGTTCTTTTCGCAACGAAGGAAAGACCTTCTGAAATTCCATCGGATTGTGAATATTCCAAGCTTGCCTCTGTATACCCACCTATTGCAATCTGGGATTTTCCTAACTCCAAAAAGGGCCTAGCATAAACTGCATCCATATTCAATATCGAATCAGGAGCATAGATTTCAGTTGGTTTTGTTGAAGCCAAGGTATCGGTTTGTGAATATACTACCCCCAGCGCACTTAAGCAGGTAATCAAAACTGAAATGATATTAAAAAAGATGTATATAAATGTTTTCATAATCGGTTGTTACTTTGAATTTTTGTAAATTTTTATCTGCTGGGGGATGTTGAACTTCACCTCGATTTGTAAATTCACTTCCATGACAAGGACACACCAAATAATCCCCATTCGGTTGTAATTCACAACCCAAATGCGTGCATTTCATCAACAGTGCCGAAAAATTTTCCTCGCTAAATTTATAGACATAAATTGGGAATATAGATAATTCTGTCCTTACCAATAAAAACTTTTGGCCACTCGATGATACAGCACTTCTATGTTTTGTAAATGCTTCCTTTTTTATTACTATTTTATTATTTATTGTATTTGCTGTAACAAAATAGTTGGTACTTGCACAACTTTGAACAATTGTTCCTAATGATGTGCTACCCAAAATAGTAGAACAAACAATCTTTATAAATTCTTTTCTTTCCATAGATTACAACGACTCCAGAAATTTAATTAATGTTTGCTTTTCCGAGGGCGATAACTTCTGGTAATTCCTTCGGCTATTTGTCCCTTCACCGTTATGCATCAAGATGGCTTCTTCAATACTTTTAGCACGACCATCGTGCATTAGGAAGTATCTACCGCCTTGAGATTTCGGAGCAAGCCCAAGCCCCCAAAGTGGGGGTGTTCGCCATTCATACGTTTTTGCTGTGCCTTCTGTATATCCGTCGTCTAACTCGGCTCCCATATCGTGTAACAACAAATCGGTATAAGGATGGAATTCTTTGTTGGAAAGTGCTTCTATTGGGGAATAACCAGTCTTTAAAGTAGGGCGATGGCAGCCAGCACAACCGATTCTAATGAAAATTCTTTTTCCTTCAACAACTTCTCTATTGTTCTGATTTCTTTGGGGTGGGGCCTTAAGAGTCTGCAAATAAAAAACTACATTATTAATTGTTCGAATAGAAACTTCGGGTTCTGTCTCGAGATTGCTATAGACATCAATCGGTTCAAAAACAGAATTAATTCCAATATCTTGATTATATGCAACAACAGTTTGTTGAAGCAGATTATAAATGGAAGCTTTTTTCCCAAAACGTCCAATGTATCGACCCTCTCGCTCTATTGATGTCTGCCTTAGAATAACATACCAAGGTATTTCAATCCAGTTGGGAACACCAGATATCCCATCGCCATCTTCGTCATTGGGATCAGCCATAGCAAGTATATCGGCATCGCTGACTAATTCAAGTAATCCAAGTCCGGTTACCGCTGGAGGTGTAAAACGGGAAAATGTTGCACCTATTGGTATTTGTTCAGGTGTGAATCCTGGCAAGGCTCTGTTTTGCAGTTGTGGACCACCGAGGTGAAGAAATTTGTTCCCACTGCTGTCGATTTGTCCAAAGCGAGTAAGGGTCGTAAATGGATGTCCTTTGCCATCGCCCGCGTGACAACTCGCACAACTTGTAGCGACAAAAAGAGGTCCCAGACCTGTTTCCTTCGTAAAAACTTCTTGAAAAGCCTTGTCGCCCATCGAAAATTGGGACAATTGCGAAAAATTGAGTCCCTCGATAGGACCATCGAGTATCTCATCGTCGTTTGGCAATGGAGGTAATATTTCCTTGCACGAAAAAGCGAGGACACCCAAAACAATGGAAACCCATATTACTTTACTTTTGATATATTTATTCATTTCTCATTTTCATAAAACTATTCCAAAACACACAAACAAAATTAATAAATTTTATCAAACAAACAAATAATTTAGTTTAATCTAAATTATTTGTATCAACGCCTACATACTGATATAGAAATATCTGTGTTTTCTATGTTTTGTTGTTCCGCAATTTTTTGTATCATTCCGAACGAAGCGGAGAATCTAAAAAAGAGGTGTGAAGTAGGAGATTCTTCGTTCCGTCTCGTTCTAGGAAACGGGACGAAATTCAGAATAACAATGAATCTTGAACAAGGTGTTGCAACCCTTTGTTCAAGGTTATATGTAAATTTTTTTTAATTTTCTTTTTTTGAATTTTTGGAAATGAAAATCATTTATTCAATCTTAATGGTCTTTTTTGTATCGGCTGAACTTTTTTCGCAATGTGAATGCTCGAATGCTCCAATGTTTGCTCCTCCGATACAGTGGCTTGGTGCCGCCGATAACGGCTTAATCCCTAAAAAAAGGTTAAGGATTGCTATGTTTTATCGTTTTTCTACTGGCTCCTCTCTTTTCGAAAGGAACAGGCAAATTAGTAGCACTGTCGATTACCAAAGCAATTTCATACAAGCAATTGCCTCTTATGGGTTGACTCACTACACCACGCTTGACTTTGATGTCTCCTATTCTTACCGAATACTAAACCAATACGGATTTAAGTCCAGTGGGATGGGATTTTCTAATCTTGGGTTGGGCTTCCGTCAAAATATTTTTGAATCCGAACTTTCAGATTTTGTGATTAACGTTGGTTTTGGAACAAGACTACCTCTTATGAAATTTAAAGAAATTGAAAACTATCCAATTGTAATTCAGCCATCGACGGGAGCAGTAGGTATCTTTGCATTGCTTTTTTCACAAATTTCATTTCAGAATCTTGGTATCAACCTCGCCTTGTTTTCTCGTGCCGATTATAACTTCGAAAACAACCAAAACTACTATTTTGCTCCTTCTATTCAAACTTCTCTTATTACCTCGAAAGAGTTGTTTCCAAATCTCGTCTTTATTGCGGAATTAAAAGGCGATTTCCACTTTCGCGACTATTACCACGATACTCTATATTCAAACTCTGGTAGTTCAACTTTGTTTTTCAATCCACAAGTCAACTATAAATTCAAGAATATTGGGGTGTCGTTCTTCGGCGAAGTTCCAATCTATCAATATTTTACCGGACAACAAATTGGAAATGATTTTGCTTTTGGGATTTACTTTCATTGGCTACTAAATTTTAACAGAAAACGACTTTGAACTAAAGAGAAATATTTTTATCGATAATAATTTGCTGTAAAAAGGAGTAAGTACAATTCAAAAATGGTAGGGCAATTTCTTTGTAATTCTAAATTCGGGCTGTTCATATAAACTATAATTATCAAGATGTTTATCGAAGAGAAATTTTGGAAATATTGTTACTTCGACCATAAGTATCAACTACTGTTTTTTTACATATCTCCCTATAATTTAAAGGCTATGAAATGTTGAACTGCTCTCTATCGGTTTGTTTACTTGTTTTATGGGTTTCAAATGGTCGCCACCACTTTATACCAAATGATACTATTTCAAGAAATAAATTTATATTGCGAATTGGAAAATATGTTGTAGATGGTTAAATGTCGAAACTCGAAATAAAAAGAGTTGTTTCCAAAAGCGATTTAAAAGAATTTGTGAAGTTCCCTATTAGGCTATATAGTAAAAATCGCTTTTTTGTTCCTCCATTGATACTCGACGAAATAAACACATTGTCGAAAAAGAACCCTGCTTTCGAATATTGTGAAGCAGAATATTGGCTTGCTAAAATAAACGGAAAAACCGTAGGGCGCATTGCTGGAATTATTAACCATCGCTACATAGCAATTTGGGGGTACCGACTTGCTCGTTTCGGTTGGTTAGACTTTATTGACGACAAGGAAGTGGTCGATAGCCTTTTTGCAACCGTTGAAGAATGGGCTAAGTCCAAAGGTATGGAAGGGCTCCACGGACCTCTTGGATTCACTGACCTCGACCGCGAAGGAATGCTTGTTGAAGGTTTCGAAGAGGTGGGAACTTTCGCAACCATTTATAACTATCCTTATTATCCAACACATCTGGAAAGATTAGGTTATAAAAAAGATGTGGATTGGGTTGAATATCATATTAAAGTTCCCGATACAATTCCCGAAAGGGCAACACAAATTGCCAATTTAATCGCTGAACGGAAAAATATTCGAGTAGTCGAGGCCAAACAATCGAAAGATTTACTACCTTATGCAAAAGGTTTGTTCGAAGTTATAAACGAAGCATATAATGGTTTGTATGGATTTGTTCCCCTGACCGATAAGCAAGTCGCACTTTATACAAAACAATATTTTCCCTTAGTATCGCCCGATTTTTTGAAAATACTTGTCGATTCCACCGATAGGGTAATTGGTTTTGTTATTTCTATGCCTTCTATTAGCCGGGCATTACAAAAAAGTCGAGGCAAATTGTTTCCTTTCGGATTTCTTCGTATCCTAATAAATTTACGGAAACCTAAAAAACTGGATTTATATCTTGGTGCTATACGAAAAGAGTATCAAGGTAGAGGTGCCAACGCTTTGTTAATGACTGAATTGACTAAGAGTTGTATCCGAAGGGGCATTGTCGATGCAGAATCCAATCCGGAATTAGAAACAAATCTACCGGTTCAAGGCTTCTGGCGCTACTTCGATTCAAGGCAACACAAAAGAAGACGCTGTTTCATCAAACATTTTTAGTAAATCAAACCCTCCCGACCATTGAGAGAAATTCAATTGTCGATAACATTCGACTTTATTGTTTTTCTCTCCTATCTTATAATTTGAACGCGCTCAACTACAGTGTTGTTGTTCAATGTAAATTTAATAAAATAAGCACCGTTCGATAAATTATCGGCTGGGATAATGGTTTCGGTCGCCAGCGATTCGTATTCCTTTCGGTACACAATCCTTCCGATTGCATCGAACAACTCAACTCTTGCATTATCCAAAGAAATTTCGTTGTCGAGAACCCGGACCAATATTTGCCGATAAAGTGGGTCGAAAAGAACGCGAATTGGAACCGAATGGACATCTTTGCCATCCTCAATCGAGGTAACAATAGTTTTGAACCACCAAGTTTCGCTCCAAGGAGTTGAACCGGCAGAGTTATATGCCCGAACGTGCCAATAATAAGTGGTATTGTATTCCAAATTAGTTATATAGCGGGAGTTTCCGGTAAGAGCGGAATCGTCGAGAACGATAGCATTACCGGCAAATGTTTCATCTTTTGAAAGTTGTAAATGATAATAATAAGCATAAGGAACAGCCGACCAAGAAAGTGTGAGCGAAAGTTCAGTTCCAACATATTCTTTCGAAGGCGATAGAAGTTGAACCATTTGTGTTGGAGCCGGCGGTTGAGTAACAAATCGCCAAACCGAAGACCAAGGACTCGATGTTGAATCGTTGTATGCTTGAACTCGCCAAAAATATTCCTTATTGTTCTGTAAATCTGGAACAAAATATGCAGTATCGGTTATATTTTTGAACGACTTAAGAAGTGAAGAAAAATTGGGGAATTCCGATAATTGTAATTCGTAGTAGGTTGCTCTTGGAACAGAAGCCCACACAAAATAGATATTAACAGGTTGCTCAACTGAATTGTTGGCTGGTGCAATCAGATTCGGAATTTGAAGTGGATTCGTAGAGGTAGTAAACGAAAAAACTGTTGACCACTGGCTTTCGCCTTCGCTGTTTTTTGCTTTAACTCGCCAATAGTATGTTGTGTTCGGTTCTAAATCTTGCACAAGAAGAGATGTTGCCGTCAAACCAACACGTCCATAAACAAGAGGCGAGAATTGTATATTCTTGGAAAGCTGAAAGTCATACGATTCAGCCCCTGTGGGTTTTTGCCACTCGCACGTAAAACTCAAAGGCATCTTCGTCGCATTATTCGGTGGATAAGTTAAAGTTGGGGGAAACATTATAGTTGTAAATTCAGTTGGGGTTGACCAATCCGACTTACAATTAATGTCGTAGACCGAAATCCTCCAATAGTATTTTTTGAAGTAATTTGGCATCTTCAAAACGATTGAATCCTTGGTCAAGTCTTTTATGTCGTAAACATAATCGCGAAAATCTCGGAAATCGGCAGTAGTGGAAACTTGAATATGAAAATAACTCAAAGGATAATCTACATTCCACTTAAAAACAACACTTATTGGCGTTTGAGCTCCGTTCGTAGGGGTTAAATGCTTAGGCGATGCGAAAGTAGTTTGAAACCGAAATGTATCGGACCATAAACCCGTATTGGTAGCGTCTTCGGCTCGAACTCGCCAAGAATAATATTGTAGGCTCTTCGGAAAATAGTAGGTAAACGACGTAGATTTTACAAGAGAATCGACTACCTTATTCTGTGCATCTATATCGCCTTCAAAAACTTGTATTCTATACTGGGTAGAACCATTGACACTTGACCATCGGAAATTTACTGTATTGCTAACACAAGTTGTATCGTTTGGTGGTTGCAAAAGGTCGGGTAGTGCATACATAGTACGGAATCGCCACACTTCCGACCAATCTGTTTGGCAATCCGAATAGTTCGCCATAACCCGCCAGAAAAGCGTCTGATTGTTAAAATTTAGGGTCTTTGTTGTCGATGTTGTGGTTACAACAGTTTCGTCGAGCACTACTGAAAAAGTCGAATCGGTCGTAATTTGTAGAACATATTGAGTTGCACCAGGGTCCGCACTCCACTGGAAAGTTACATTTCCATATAAACCAGATTGACCATTGCTCGGTGAAACCAATGTTGGAGGTGTTCGATTCGTTTTAAATGAATCTATCGCAGACCATCGGGTTGTGCAACCTTCGCTTGTTTGACCATATACTCGCCAATAATATTTTGTATAATAATTTGGGACTTTAAGCAAAACGCTTGTAGAATTAACATTCGTATCTTTCACAATAGCAGTAAACGAAGAAGTTGTCGAGACCTGAATTCTATAGCCGATTCCGTTATTTATATTACTCCATCGGAAAGTCAAAGCCAATGGTTGACAAGTTGCATTGCTACTTGGCTGCGAAAGTATTGGAGCAGAAGTAACCGTTGTAAAGTTCCAAATTTGCGATGAATCTATCCGTAAGGGCGTTATACTAATCAGTGCCTTAACTTGCCAATAGTAACGAACATTATAGCCGGGAAGGTACTTCTGAATCTGTGTCGTTGTAATCCCAGAACTATCGAAGAAAGGGCTCGACAAATCGGAGTAACGCGAAACCCTAATAGAATAACTCAAAGCATTCGGCACTGCTTCCCAAACAAAAGTAACATCATTGTCTTGGCAGGGTTCATTGTTCACCGGTGAAGATAAATTCAGGCCATAAGAGTATTGAGCCCCCCACAGAAATAATAATATTGCAATTAATAGTCTCATAAACACCTTTCAATAGAACAAACTACAAATCCATAGAGTAAATTACAAAAATACAAAAAAATTAAAACAACTTTAACTATGATGTATAATATTGTTTAAATTATTGAAAAGTTACTTTTGGTTTAAAAAGGGGGTATTGTTTAACTAATTGCTTACTTTAAGATGATTTTTATAACTACACTATTCCGTTTTTAAAATCTTTCGTTTAAATGTGTTAAATTTGAATTTTAAAAATAAGTTTGGTAGGAAAAAATGGCAAGACAGATTCAACAGCGAGGTAAAAAGGTTTCTGCAAAAAAGAAAAAAGCCGCCGAATGGCATTTCCCTTTTGGGAAAGAAAACACCAAATGGTTTCTAATCGGATTAGGGGTTATTGCTCTGGGATATATCCTTACAGCTACCGGCATTACGGAAGAACCGGCTGTGCCAAATGGCAAATGGAACAATCCCTTTGTTATTGTAGTTGCTCCTATT
>CAZPSM010000018.1:13477-15150 GCA_964589125.1 uncultured Hyphomicrobiales bacterium
ATTTGATTATAATTCCTTACGCTATCTTGAAAACTTTTAGAAAAAAGAACTCAACAGATGAATAAAAAGTGTGGCTTTGTCGCTTTAATTGGAGAACCAAATGTTGGAAAATCCACACTTCTAAATGCACTTGTCGGAGCAAAGCTTTCGATTGTTACTCCTAAACCACAAACCACGCGAAAAAAAGTTGTCGGTATTCGAACCGACGAAAATTCCCAGATTATTTTCCTCGATACCCCGGGTGTCGTAGAGCCTCGTTATGAGTTACATCAATTGATGCTCCAATCTGTTGGTTACGCAACAGCGGAAGCCGATTTGATAGGATTTGTTATAGACTCTTATAACTACCGAAACATCACCGAAAGTTTAAGTAAAGAAATTACAGAACTACTGCAATCGGCAGATAAGCCCAAGATTCTGATTTTTAATAAAATAGACTTACTTTCGGATACCAAACAAGTATTGCCAATGATTGAGGATGCTTCGAAAAGCGGTGTGTTTATTGATTGTGTGCCAGTTTCGGCAAAAAAAATGGCAGGTATCGACGAACTAATAAAGGTAATCAAGCATTATCTTCCCGAAGGAGAATTCCTTTACGACCCCGATTTAATAAGCATTCAGAATGAACGTTTCTTTGTTTCTGAACTAATTCGCGAAAAACTATTTGTTTCCTACAAGGATGAAATTCCATATTCAACGGAAGTAAATATCGTTGAATTTAAAGAACGCGAAAAGGGGAAATGGTATATTTCCGCCGAAATTATTGTTGAAAAAGAAACCCAAAAACCTATTATTATTGGCGCAGGGGGCAAACGAATCAAGCAGTTAGGTGAATTTGCTCGAAAAGAAATTGAAATTCATCTTGGGCACGAAGTTTACCTCGACCTATTCGTTAAAGTGCGAGAGCATTGGCGCAGCGATAAAAATATGCTAAAGTATTTTGGATATTGAAAGAATCTTCACCTTTTACATAAACGGAATTTCTTCAGTGTCGGTTTGTACTTGCTTTCTTTCATTTCTTACAGCCGGCTTGTTTGTCGTGGTATGTTGCTCTTTAATTTTAAAGTATTGGAAGATTAGCGAAGAATATAATTGCATCAAAACAACAGGTAAGAATGCCACGATTTTACCAGACAGGAATGTCTGTTCTACCATATGCTTGCCTTGGAATGACAGAAGGGGATGCTTGGAATGATATTTGCATAATTTCTAATGTGTAATTTGGCTTAGATAAATTCCAAAACTTTGTGGTAGACTTCTTCGGGTGTTATTAAGTTCATACATTTGTGGTGAATTAAAGGACACTTTTGGTAGCCGTGAATTGAACAAGGTCTGCAACTCAGTTTTTCCACTTGAATAATAGCGCTTCGTGAACTCCGAGGAGTAAATCCAAACTCGGGTATCGTAGGTCCATAAATCGTTATACAAGGGCAATCGACTAATGTGGCAAGATGTGTTGGACTACTATCGTTTGTAACAAGAAGAGCAGATTTTGAAAGGATGTAAACAGTTTCGGCAAGATTGGTTTTTCCCGCAAGGTTGGTGGCTTGTGTTGCTAAACTTATCTTTTCACAGAGTTGGGCGTCATCTTCCCCGCCGAGTAGAAGAATTTTACAGTTATGTTGTTTTAATAAATTAGCAAGTTCTATGAATTTTTGAATTCCCCATTCTTT
>CAZPSM010000018.1:15169-16101 GCA_964589125.1 uncultured Hyphomicrobiales bacterium
ATCGAACCCGGTGCAAAGCAAACTATCTTCTTTCCGCTATTGCTTTCACTCGAAAATAGAGGATTAAATTTATTGGATATATTTGTAGGAAATTCAATATTAATTCTGGGAAGAGAACTGGGTAACTCAACATCTTCGAATGGTTGTAGTAATTCCAAGTTGCGTTCGATTTCGTGTTGATAATGTATATATTGAACTTTATTTGTGTATAGAAATTTTAAAGCAGAAACGTTGTAGGAAATCGAAATGGTTGGTCGCGATAGATAAGTTATTAGCGAGCTTCTTGCGGAGCGATGGGGGGAAAGAATAACTTCGGCACCGAAATCTTTGATTTGTTTGCTAATTTGTAAGATGCCCTTGATTCCCTTTTGCTGTTTCCTTTTATCGAAAACTAAAATTTCATCTATCGACTTTATTATCTTTAAAAGGGATACAGCTCTGGGATTTGTTACAAATAATATTTGTGAATTAGGATGATTAATTTTGATAGTTTCGGCGAGATACGCGGAAAGGGCAACGTCTCCAATGAAGGCTGTATTAATTATAGCAATTTTTTTATAATTTTTTATTTTCAAGTTCTAATTCAATTGAAAATTGCAAAATTATTGTTTTATCTAAATAAAAAGATTAATTTAGCAAGAATTAGTATTCAAAATAAAGCTAAAGTATGGTCGAAAAAAGATTGACTTTGTTTGGCAAATTAAAACTTAAAAAGGCTGAACAACAAGATGAAGAGCCTGGATTTTTTCTAAAGTATTGGTCTAAAATACTCATTGCCTTTCTAACGATATTTCTTTTAACTTTTTTCCACGTCTATCGTTTTGACGAAGAGAAAGATTTTTCCAATACTTTTGTTCAAATAGGAAGTATTTGGCCACATAAAACGTTGGTTGCCGATTACTCTTTTCCTATTTACAAGAGCAGGAATCAAT
>CAZPSM010000018.1:16119-31696 GCA_964589125.1 uncultured Hyphomicrobiales bacterium
ATCAATATGCAAAAGATGTAGAAAAAGCGAGGAATAGGGTGTTGCCGGTGTTCGTAAATGAACCGGAAAGATTGCAAAGCACTTTAAATAAAATAGATTCGATTTATAAATTACTTTCGGATAACAATTACTCATTAAATATTGTAGAAGAAATTTTTGCTACTCCTAATTTTCGAACTTTTTTTGCATCGATGACCCCCGAGAAGATTAAAGAAATGCAGCGGCTTGTCGCTACTTTGCATCGATTTATATCGAACGTGCTGCCGAAGGGAATATTGAATATCGATTTGAGTAGTTTAAAATCGGAAGAAATTGCCGTGGTGTCGCGACAAAGCAACGTCGAAAGAATAATTCCTAAAAGATACATTTACGATAAAAATCGCTTTATCAATGAATTGTCAAGTTATCTTAGAAATAATTTTAAAAACGAATTGCCCGAAATTGGCTTGGAGTTAGTAAATAAGTCTATAAATAGTTCATTGATATTTTCGCAGGAACTTACGGAAAACAAGATTCGATTGGCGGAACAATCGGTTCCAAGAACAATAGGCTTTGTTAAATCGGGCGAAATAATTGTCGAAAAAGGCAAGAGAATAACAGAAGACATTCTTTTAAAAATTAATTCTTATGAAAAAGTAAGGCTATTGGGTAGTAAAGAAACTTTTTCTTTTTGGATGCTTTTTGGTTCTTTTCTGAATATATTTTTTATATATGCGATAATACTGATTTATTTAGTGATATTACGAAAAAAGATTTTTGCCGACGATTGGCAGTTTGCAATCATAAATCTTTGTTTGCTTTTAATAGGTTTTTTTAGCTGGTTAAGTATTTCAGTTACATCCGACTTACCATTGCGATATATTATCTTTCTGCCCTCTCTTTCGCTATTGATAGCGATTGTTTTCGATTCGCGTACAGCCTTTTATTCTACTGTTACGATGGCTTGTCTTGTTGCTTCAATTCGAGGCAACGATTTTGAAACTGCATTGACCTTGATGTTTGCTGGGATAGTGGGAGCATATTCAGTTCGGGATATCCAAAGTAGAACACAAATGTTTCGTTCTATGGTGTATATCGAAATTGCTTTTGTTGTTCCAATCGTAGCATTTGCACTACAAAGGTCAACCGAACTTAAATCCTTTTTTGAATCTCTAAGTTTTGTAACATTAAACTCTATCCTTTCTCCGATTATAACGTATGGCATTCTTTTTATTTTGGAAAGATATTCCAATATTACCTCCGACTTGAAATTAAAAGAATTTGACAATTTAAATCATCCACTTCTAAAAAGATTAAGTGAAGTTGCTCCCGGAACATACCAGCATACACTTTCAATGGCAATGCTTGCAGAAATGTGTGCAGAAGGAATTGGGGCTAATCGACTACTTACGCGCGTTGGAGCTTATTTCCACGATGTCGGCAAGATATATAAACCAGAATATTTCTCCGAGAATCAAATGGATATAGAAAACAAGCATGAGTTTATCTCGCCTAAAAGGAGTGCAGAAGTTATCCGAGAACACGTTACTAAAGGCATTGAGATAGCGAAGGAATATGGGTTACCTCCTCGAATTATTGATTTTATTCCTATGCACCATGGGACTTCATTAATTAAGCATTTTTATGCTAAAGCAGTTGAGGAAGGTGCTGGATTTCCAATTGACCAGGCGGAGTTCCGCTATCCGGGTCCTAAACCAAATAGTAGAGAAACAGCGATTGTTATGATATGCGATTCTGCGGAGGCAATGTCCAGGCTTCCTAAAAAGAACAAAGAAGAACTTACAAAGGCAATTCAAAAATCCATACAAGATAAGCTTTTAGATGGTCAGTTCGATGAATCCAACATTTCTATGAAGGACTTAAATACTATTTTGGAAGTTTGTGTTCGTCATCTTTACGGTATTGCTCATCCGAGGGTTGAATATAAAGAAATTCCACCTAACTATGTCCAAAGTAGTCAATGAGCTTGGTAAATGTGAACAATTTTTATGACTTGCTCGATGAATTTTCCTCATACCTTTCTATTGAGAAAGGTCTTTCGCACAATACTGTTTCGTCGTATAGAAGTGATTTAACAAAATTCTTTGGGTTTTTACAAGAGCAAAAGGTTTCCGATTTGAGGGCAGTAGATAAAAATACTTTGGAGGATTTTATAACAGTTTTGAACAAAGGTAAACTCGCTGCCCGTTCGCAAGCAAGGTATATTTCATCGCTGAAACATTTCTTTAAATTTCTTTTATCGCAAGGTATAATTGGAAATAATCCAACCGAAAAAATCGATACACCTAAATTAGGTAGAAGTTTACCACAAGTCTTGACTTATCCCGAAATTGAGAGCATTCTTGAATGCGTCGATACTTCGAACCCGATTGGGATACGTGATAGGGCAATAATGGAAACTCTTTATGCTTGCGGGCTCAGAGTTTCGGAATTGATTAATTTAAAACGGCGAGATTTATTATTCGATTTGGAAGTGATTCGAGTTTTTGGGAAAGGCTCGAAAGAACGCATTGTTCCTATTGGCCAGTCGGCAATTGAATGGGTTCGGCATTATTTAGAATTTAGCAGAGATGTACTTGCAGGTGGCTCAGATACGAAGGACATTTTGTTTCTTAATGCTCGGGGAAGAAAATTGACAAGAATGGGGATTTGGAAAATTCTTCAAAGGTATGCTATTTTGGTCGGATTGGAAAGCAAGATGCATCCCCATATTTTTCGGCATTCTTTTGCTACTCACTTAATCGAAGGAGGAGCCGATATACGTATTGTTCAAGAAATGCTTGGGCATTCAGATGTTTCCACGACACAAATATACACACATCTAACGCGAGAGTATCTTGTTGAAGTCCATAAGTTGTATCACCCAAGGGCATAATCGGTATGGCTTTTTTGATATGTAACAATGCATTTCGAGAAGTATATGGGAAAATCGAACTTGACAAATATATTGAAGTCAACATTAAGCAGAAAACTCTTGAAAATTCTCTTTTTGTTGCGGCAACGAATCGTTTAGCACTCCACTTTGAATTAGAGTTGGTAGATAGGTATTTCGAAATGTATCGTATCCCAGCGACAAATCTCGTTGTTACAAATTTGGATGGGATTGTTCGAAAAGCATTCAGCTACTTTGTCCCGAAAGGTAACAATAAGATTCTTTCCGATGCTTACCGCTTTCTTTTGTTTTATGAAGCATTCGAAAATGCAGACTTGGAGTTCTTCAAACAGAAAAATTCGCCACAAAAACAACCATTTTATGTTGTGAAATGGCTCTCAAATATTATTTTCGGATTGAAGGAAGATGGTATCACCCCGGAAAAACTAAAAGAAGAGCTTGTTTCCTCGAATCCAAGCATTACCAATAGTCCAAAATTTAAAGACACATTTCTACTTTTCGAGCATTATCAGCAATTATTAGAAACAAATCAATTGTTCGATGTTACAGATGCCATTAATTTAGCAACCAAAAGGTTGTTCCAGTATTTCGATGAACGCGGCAATATCGAAGCTCAGCCCGTATATCTTCCGTTTATTTCGCCAAGCAAAGCGATTGTTCTGTTTGAATTTTTTGATTTCAAGGGTCCAGAAATCGAATTTTTAACTGCATTGGGCAAATTTTCCAATCCTGTGGCTATTTATTTAGATTTTGATGAAAATAATGGTCCTTTGTTCGGTAACTTTATCGACCTTGTCTTGGCGTTTAAAAGCAAAGGCTTTTTGACAATTAGTATTCCCGAAATTGCCGATTTCACAGCCGAGCAAAAACCATCAATATTTTTAAAGAAATACTTATTTAACAATTTTAAGCATAAAGTGATGCCTCGATTGTCGGATTTTATAAAGATTATTGAGGTAGAGAATAGATTTGCCGAAGCAAAAGAAATTGCAAGGCTTTGTAACTATCTGATTCAAGTGCAGAACTTTAAGCCATCTGAAATTTGCATCGTTACAAAAAATCCCTCGAAGTATGTTCCTATTTTTAGGGAAGTATTTGGAATAGAACAAGTGCCAGTCAACGTTACTGAACGCTTCAAATTAAGTACATCGCCACTTGTTATTTCAATCCTTGCTGTTCTGGATGTTGTTGCAAATAACTTTCGATTTCAAGATCTACGAAAGGCATTGCAAAGTTTCTACTTCCGCTTCGAGACAATAGACGAGTCCACTGGTGAATCTTATTTGGTTAATATCGATAATTTTCTGGAAGCAGCAATCCGAATGAAACTGATTGGAGGATTTGGCAAAGAATACTATCTGATGCGCTTTGCTAACCGTATCGATTCATTAAAAACAAGACTTGAGCAACTGAAACAAACGCTTAATCCAGACGAGATGGAAATTCAAGAAACATCTTCTACATTAAATCTATTTATTAAAGCCGAACAAACTTTGAAAACTTTGTTGAGTTACTTCGATTTCCATAATGGAAAATATACAATAAAGGAATTCCAAGAGTTGATAAAGAATAGAATAATTAAGCGCTTCGGGGTTTATAATGTCTTGAAACAAGTTATCGATAAGGCATTGGTTGAAGTTAAATTTATGGATATTGCGAGCAGAATTAATCGTCTCGAAGAAATTGAACGCGACTCACGCGCCTTGACTCGCTTTCTTAAAGTTTTGGACGAATTCACTTTTATTCATTCCCAAAGATTTGGTAATCGGAAGTTTAATCTCGATGAACTTGTTGAATTACTAAAAGTTACAATTTACGACGAAAAATTCCAGATTTCGAGGAAACCTAATTATGGTGTAACAATTACAACAATCGAGCAAACACGTGGCATTCCATTCAAAGTTATGATTCTTTGTGGTGCTATCGACGGTGAAATTCCAAACCGCTACAATCCTGAACAATTCCTTGGCAAAAAACTCGGCAAAACAGAAAAAAGGCATTTCGAAAATGAAAGACTCGAATTCTATTATTTTTTAGTAAATGCTCCGATGTTACTCGATAATGGGGAAAAATTAATCTATATTTTTTATCCGAAAAGTGATGCAAAAAAGGAATTTCTTCGAAGTCCTTTTATCAATTATCTTCTGGACATTATTGGAGCACCCGAAAAAGAAGTATGCTATAAAATTCCTTATACACATTTCGCTGGTACAGGCGACCTCGATTTGGAGTGGCGCCAATATTTTACTATCCAAGAATCAAAAGCAATTAGAAAATTTAGTCAAGGCGCTATTGGTGAGTTTCTTTCACATAAGTATTATGGGATTCCATTTCTTGATAGGTATGATTTTAATAAATTTAATCATTTTGAGTTGACTAATAATACTAAATCATTATTGAATAATTTGACTATCGAGCCAATATCGGTATCTTTTCTGGAAGATTATAAAAAATGCCCATATAAATTCTTTGTAAGTAGGATTTTAAAGGTTTGGGAAGCACTCTCGGAAATCGAAATTTTCTTGAGTAACTTGGAAAAAGGACAAATCCTTCACTCAATAACTTCTAACTTCTACAAAAACTTAGTTAACCAGCAACTTACCAGCGGCATAACAGACGTTACGCTTTCTATCGATGATACGAAGTTTGCACCCGTGTTCTTGAATGTATCGGAAAAGAAACAATATGAGCAACAAATTGAGCAAATTACTTCGCAAATTCTTAGTAACTTTGAATCTTTTACAAACTTTTTTGAAGTTGATAAAGAAAGGTTTATTGCCACCACAGGCGAACGTAGTGGCTACATTCGGCAATGGTTAAATTATGAGTTGCAACGTAGAAACTTGTCCTATTTACCGACGATTTTTGAATTGGGCTTCGGCTTTCGATATTACAACTCGTTACCTCCAATACCGATATTTTTAGAAAGTGGGGGTGAATTATTTCGCTTCCGTGGTAAAATCGACAGAATTGATATATGCGAGACAACCGACAAAACCACTGGCGAAAAGAAAATGGAGGCTTTGATAATAGATTACAAATTAACCGAGTCTGAATGTAAAAGCATAAATACGGTTAAGAAGGGCGAAAGCTTTCAGATGCCATTCTATGCTTATGCCCTTCAATATATTTTTCAGCATTATATAAAAGTGAATCTTTCAAATATTAGCCTTGCTTATCAGATATTTGATTTTAAAAAGAAACCTACCGACAATAAAAAAGGTTATTTATGGAATTACAAAATTTTTTATACTGCCCCTAATTCAATTTTATCAAAAGAGGTTAAGAAACTTGCTGGGAGAGCAATTGAAGAGAAAGATACCGAGGATAGTGTGGATGATACTCAAAAAACCAACGGAGGAAATGAATTAGATGAATTAATTAATATTGCAATATTAAATGCTAATGAAATAATACAATCTATTACCCAAAAAATGGATTTTCCGGTGAAACCACAAGGACGAGTCTGCAATTATTGTGATTATTCTGCAATTTGCAAGATAAAGCGTTATTAGTTTCCTTTCAAAAGTTGAATTATATCTTTTTCGATACTTTCTGGGGAAATTTGTGGAGCAAAACGCTCGACAACCTTTCCATTTCTATCGATTAGGAATTTTGTAAAGTTCCACTTTATATCTTGTGAGCCTAAAAGCCCCGGTTTTGCTTCCTTCAAAAATTTATATAAGGGGTGAGTGTTTGGACCGTTGACTTCGATTTTGTCGAATAATTGGAAAGTAACGTTGTATTTTGTTGAGCAAAAGTTTTTGATTTCCTCGTTTGTCCCTGGTTCTTGAGCTCCAAATTGATTGCAAGGAAATGCAAGAATTTCAAACCCTTGCGACTTATATTTTCTATATATTTTTTCCAATCCTTCGTATTGAGGTGTAAAGCCGCACTTGCTCGCAACATTGACAATCAGCAAGACTTTTCCCTTGAAATCGGAAAGTTTTACGGGCTTTTTATCTATGTCCAAAAGTGTTAAGTTAAGAGAGTATATGTTGTTGTCTGCCATTGCATTTACGTTGAGTTGTAACAAAAAAACAATTAAAATTGCTACCGAAAAAAATATTTTTCTCATACCTAAAACTCATGTTTAAAAAGATAATTACGAATTTACCTTCGATTTATTTAACAAATTTTTGCAAATTTGTATTTTGTATTTAATATAGAGCAAATAAGTATACTTTTCAATGGAATCGAAGTTTAGACAATTACTTCCCTATTTTTATGTTTTGCTTGGTTTTTCTTTGACGATTGTTGTCATTATTCTTGTTGTCGATAAGGTGTTATTTCCTGTCTTGATTCACAGTCAAGAGACTGTGAAAATGCCGCATTTAATTGGGAAAAAGATAGGCGAGGCAGAAAGAATTATTTCAAATTTAGATTTAAATCTTGCAAAAGTAAATGAGCTTTACAGCGAGCAGTTCGACAATGGGGTTGTCATTAATCAAATTCCAAGGGCAGGGCAAACGATTAAGAAAGGTCGGGATGTTTATCTCACGATTAGCAAAGGCGTAGCCCAAGTTGATGTTCCGAATTTAATTGGACAGAACATTCGAAATGCCCGTTTCTTAATTAAAAATCAGGGTTTAGAAGTTGGCTTTATCAGTTATGTTAACGACGAGCGATATGGCGCAGATACGGTAGTTGCTCAAACCCCTTTGCCTAATTCTAAAACAAATTACGGAAAAACTGTTGATTTAGTTGTTAGTAGTGGTTCTGTTTATCAAGTTAAAGTTCCATATCTAGAAGGGTTAAATTTGGAGAATGCATTGAATTTACTTCGAGAATCAGAACTCGATGTTGGGACTATAATTTATTCCGAAAATCAGACGTATTTGCCGAACACTGTTCTTCGGCAAGGCATTGCTGCTGGTGAATTAGTAAATAAAGGTACAAAGATAGATTTGACTGTTGTAAAATAGTGTTTTTTGAATAATTACGCTCTCCTTTACCAATTTAAACCACTACTATTATTTGTTGTGTTCTGAAAGAGTTTTACTAGGGTTCGAATAACTATTCGAGTTCAATATTGAATTTTTCTTTAAGGATTTTTTTTAATTTGGAAAACTGGCGGAGTAGTTCGGGGAGTTCGTTCGAAGCCATAAGGATACGGAAAGCTTCGGCTTTTTTCTTCGGTGGAGCCCCGAAATAAACTCCGCTTTCTAAAATCGACTTCGGAACCCCAGATTTTGCTTCAATAGTAACATCGTCGGTAATTTCGAGATGACCAGCGATACCTACTTGACCAGCAAGTCGATTACGTTTTCCTATTTTTGTACTCCCCGATATTCCAACCTGTGCAGCCATAGCACTATTTTCGCCAATATGAACATTATGTGCAATCTGTACAAGATTGTCGATTTTGACCCCGTCCTCTATAATCGTACTTCCAACCACTGCTCTGTCGATTGTGGTGTTGGCACCAATTTCGACAGAATTGCCAATAACAACATTCCCAAGTTGGGGAATTTTTGTATATGAGCCATCTTTGTTCTCAATAAATCCAAATCCGTCGGAACCAATTACCGCACCACCGTGAATAATGCATTCGTTTCCAATTTTGGTATTATAATAACAAACCACATTCGAGTGGATGAGCGTGTTGTTTCCAATCTCGACATTATCGTAGAGAACAACGTTACCCATCAACTTGCTTCCTTCACCTACAGAGCAATTATCTCCAATAATGCAGTAAGGTCCTATATATGCTGTTGGATGTATAGAACAATTATTTCCAATAATAGCGGACGGATGAATGAACGAAACAAACTTTTGGTAATAAGTGTCTAAATGATTAAGAAGTGTAAAAAAAGCGAAATATGGGTTTGCAACTCGTATAAAAACTTGCCATTCCGACGAAGGGTCGTTCTGGTAGTTCAATGGAACAATCACACAAGTTGCTTGCGTTGTTTGAAGGTATTTTTCATATTTTTTATCTGCGAAAAATGTTAAATCACCTTTTTTTGCTGCCTCGATTCTATTTAGTTCATATACCAGTAGAGTTTGATTGCCTTGGATTTTACCATCCACAATTTTGGCAATTTCTTCACAAGCAATAGGAGAATTAAGTTTCATATAAAACAAATGTAATTTATTCTGGTTTTCTTTCTTGTGGATTTTGTTCCTCTTCCTTTTGTATATTTTCGGGTTGCTTAGGTTCGACTTCTTTTTTGGTTCGTTGTTTTTTTCTAATAGACGATGGTGTGTCTTTTTCGATTTGGATTTTGTTGCGTGGGTCTTTGGCGATTTTTTCTTCTAATTCTCGTTCCATTTCTGCAACATCGACACCCAATTCTCGAAGGACTTTCAAGGTTAAATCGTATTTGTAATTTACATAAGCAAGAGGCTCATTGCTTTTATCCCAAATAATATCGAAACCGTTTTCTGCGGCAACCTTTTGAATAGCAGCATATATTTTGTCTTCGATTGGTTGCATTATTGTTTTGACGACCATATCATATTCGCCACCGGGTTCGAATCTTTTCCGTGAATACATTAATTTCTGAACATTTAAATCTTCGAGTTCTTTTTCTTTTAATCGTTTTTCTTCGTCGGACCAGATTAGTCGATTTTTGCTTATTTCAAATTTTAGATTTTCTATTCTTTTGTCCAAGTCTTCTAATTCTCGTTTCCATTCTTCGACGATTGAGCGTATTCTTTGTTCAGCCTGTTTTGCTTCGGGAAACTTCTCGCGAATTAAATCGGTCGCGATGAAACCTACTCTTTGCCCAAACAAAGTGGAAGTCGAGACAACAAAAACAATCGATAAAAGAAAGAACTTCGATAATTTCATAAATAACTCCGAATTGTAGTTTTGGAGTAAATTCGTTTTATTTGCTGCCTCTTTTTATTTTATCAAGAACTTTAAAAGTGATGTCGTATTTTTCTTCGGAGAAAAGAACAGAAGGGTTTCCTTTGTCGAATACGAAGCTCATATTCTCCTCCCTTGCAACCGATTGAATAGCATTTCTAACTTTAGTTCTTATCGGGTCCAGGAATTCTTCGCGTTTGTTTTGTATTTCTGTGAGTTTATCATTATAAAACTGCTGGAGTTTTTGCTGTTCTTCTTGTAATGCTTGTTCTTGCTTTTGTTGTTGCTCGGCGGGCATCATACTCTTTTGTTTAAGGTAGCTATCGGCTTTCTTCTGCAACGATTCTTGCATTTTCATAATTGTGTCTTGCAAAGCCTTTTGCATATCTTTTAATTTAGTATCTGCATCGATTGCCTCGGGTAATTGTCGGACAATATACTCCACATCGACTACACCGATAATGAGTGTGCCACTACTGGTTGGGGCTTTCTGAGCAAAAGAGAGAAAAGGACACAAGAAAAACAATACAACGAGGATTCCCTCATAAGACTTTTTCATTATAATTTTCCTTTGAATGAATTCTACAAAATACAAAATTAACAAATTATTTATTGTCCAAGATGAAAAAGGAATTTCCAGCCGGATAGTTTCCCGGTATCATCTGTTTTGTCGAAGCCATAACCATAACTGAATCCTATTATACCGATTTGGGGTAGAAATATTTGTATTCCAACGCCTGCGGCACGCTTTAAATTGAATGGGTCGGTAGCACTTAATTTGCTCCAAACATTTCCAGCCTCGACAAATCCATAAAAGTAAATTGGCATAGGGTCGAGTGTTAGAGCAAAACGTAGTTCAGCGGAGTGTCGAGCCATTACTTTACCTCCACCACGCGGACCAACAGATTGGTCTGGATAGCCTCGCAAAGGAGTAACTGCGAAACCACTCAAGCCATTTCCACCCATATAGAACAACTCGATAGGGGAAATAGTAGTATCGGACTTAAAACTGGCGATATAACCCCAATTGGACGAAATATTCAAAACGACTCGAGGTAAGTCCTTGATTTTCATAATGGTTTGGTTGATTTCAAATTTTAGTTGGGATTTAAAATAATCTGTCGTTCCTATTCCTAATGCCCCCATTGCAAAATCGTTTGAAATTGAGAATCGCGAGCCACTTGTAGGAAAGAACAAGTTATCCAAGCTGATTCGTGAAATAGATTGACTAACTGTGAATTCGGTAGTAATTCCCTGCCTATAATACTGGGAAATACCCGAGCCTACATTGTTCCTTTGGTATCGTAATCCGAAATCAACTCTAAAATAATCATCGGGCCAACGTAATCTTCGCCCAATATTTACTCCGAATCCAGTTCGTCGAAGGTCGAACTGATAGTTGATACGAGAATCGTAGAGATTAAACCCAACGGTTGTAGGGTCGTCGAAAAGCCATGGCTCGGTGAAGCCAATAGAAAAGGTTTGATATCGGTTCGCTTGTCCAAACTCAACATTAAAGTTAAATATTTGTCCAGCCCCACCTTTTAGTGGTTCCAATATAGAGAAATTGTTAAAAGAAAAGCCTATTGCTCCGGTTAAACCAAAAGAGCCTGCAAAACCAATTGATGCATTGAATGTATCTGTGGAGCGTTCCTCGACATGGTAAGAAATATCGACTTGTGTATTATCTATCATCTTTACGTCGGGGCGTAGGGTCTCGGGGTTGAAATAATTGAGCAAACCCAAGGCCTTTACACTTTTTATTATAGCGGAGCGATTGAAGTAGTCGCCGGGATACGTATAAAGTTCTCTGCGAATTACCTTATCTTTTGTCTTAGTATTGCCAACAATATCGACTTTTCTGATGGTAACTCTATTGCCCTCGAATATCCTTATATAAATGTCTAATGAGTCGGGTTCGACCCGTATTTCTTGAACTTCATTCCGAGCAAAAAGATAGCCTGTATCGAAATATAGGCTCATAGCGTCGGTGTTTTCCGGGTTGCCTTGTAAATTTTTTTCAAACTTTTCTTTGTTGAAGACTTCGCCTTTATTAATATCCAATCGTTGAAGGAGGACTTCGTTGGGGTAAACCGAATTCCCAAGAAAGTGTATATTTCGAACGAAGTATTTCTTCCCTTCATTAACAAAAATTTTAATGTAAATAGATTCATTTGTGTCATCGTAAATAATCGTATCCTTGAGGATTTCGAAATCGATGAATCCGTTGTTCCGATAGAAATTTACAAGCAATTCTTTGTCTTTTTCGTAATTGCTGGGTTCAAATTTTGAAGAACGCCAAAATTGCCACCAAGATTTTGTTTTGGTTTCCTCGAAAATTCCTTTTAAATCGTCGTCATCGAAAGCAGAGTTGCCAATGAATTCAATAGATTTTACCTTGTATTTTATTCCCTCGTCAATATTAATTAGTAGTTGAAAATAATTTTGAGTATCGGTTGGGATTAATTCAGCTTCGATGCGAGCAAAAGGGCTACCTTCTTCTTTGTATTTCTTTTTGATTCTTTGTTTGATTTGATACACATCGAAAGGAGAAATAATATCGCCACGATTTTTATTGATTACCTTCAACAAATCTTCGGTGGAAATATCCTTGTTGTTTCGTATTTTTATTTCACTTACTCTTGGGAATTCTTTTACTTTGATTATTAGAAAGACTCCATTGAGCGTGATTCTATCTATAACAATTTGAACATCTTCGAATTGGCGTCGTTGCCAAAGATTTTTGATTGCTTTTTGAATTTTTGCATCGAAAGGCAAAGATATACTTTCGCCTCGGTTCAACCCCGATATTGTTATTATAGTTTGTGGGTCGGAAAATGTGTTGCCTTCCACCGTAATATCTGCTATAACGTAGTTAGTCTGTTTTTCGGTTTGCGAAAAAATGTAGTTGCTACCGGAAACTAATATAGAAAAAATGATTAAGAAAATTTTTGTAAGTAAAACAAATCTAACTACTTTCACTTTGCTTTTATCGTATTAATTGGGTTCAACAATATTTCGGTTTTTACTTGGGAAGAAATTTTTCCAAAACGTCGTTCTCGTTGGGAAAAATCTTGGATTGCCGCATAAAGGTCTTCGCGACGGAATTCTGGCCAATATTTATTGCAAATATAAATCTCTGAATATGCTGATTCCCAAAGCAAAAAGTTGCTAAGCCTCATTTCTCCACTTGTTCGAATTATTAGGTCCGGGTCGGGCAAGTTAGCAGTTTGTAAGTAACTTGCAAGCACTTCCTCGGTTATATCCTCCGGGGATAATTTACCACGACGGACGTCGAGAGCAAGAAGTTGGACAGAGCGAACTATATCCCAGCGACCGCTGTAACTCAGCGCTAAAGTTAAGGTTAATCCGGTATTTTTAGATGTTAATTCAATGGCATTAAATAACAACCGTTGAACGGATTTTGGAAGTGAACTTAATTTCCCAATCGCAAATATTCGGACGTTATTTCGATAAAGTTCCTCTACTTCTTTTTTAAGATAATGTTCGAGCAATTTCATCAGCATACCAACTTCGCTCGAGGGACGTTTCCAATTTTCAAGCGAAAAAGCATACAAAGTTAGGTATTGAACTCCTATCTGTGCCGAAGCCTTCACAATATCGCGGACGCTTTCAATTCCTTGGCGGTGTCCATCGGTTCGCGAAAGACCTCGTTCCAAAGCCCAACGTCCATTGCCATCCATAATAATTCCAATATGCTTCGGAATTTTAAAATTACTTATAAGTTCCGTTTGTGTTTTCTTGTCGTTGTCCGTTAGTTCGTTTTTCCAATTCATTTATGCTTTTTTAATATAACTTTCAAATCTCCAAAAAAACCGATTATTTAGACACTTAAAGATGATTAATATTTTGAAAAAAATTAAATCGATTTGTACTACATTATCGGTCAAGTAAATACTAATTCAAGAAGTGAAACTTTGGCATTACTCGATACCAACTCTTTTGTAGATATAGTCTACGTTCTTGAATATTTCATCGTAGGAAAACAGTCCCTCGATTTCATCTATGCTTAAATATTTAATGACTTCTTTGTTTGAGCAGAGAGTGGCTTTGAAAGGAATTTGTTTTTCCCAAGATTCAAGAGAAGAGCTTTGCACCAATTGGTAGGCTTGTTGCCTTTGAACTCCTTTTTTCATCAAAGCCAGTAGAACTTTTTGCGAATAAATCAGTCCGTTTGTTAGTTCAAGGTTTCTTTTCATATTTTCGGGATATACAACAAGGTTCTTTATTAGCTCAACAGATTTGGTAAGAATATAGTAAAGAGAAATAGTTGCATCGGGGAAAATAATTCTTTCGACACTGCTGTGGGAGATATCGCGTTCGTGCCAAAGTGTGTTATTTTCAATTGCTGGGATTACGTAGGACCTTAATAATCTTGCTTGACCACAGATGTTTTCACTTGTTATTGGGTTTCTTTTGTGGGGCATCGCAGAGCTGCCTTTTTGGCCCTTTGAAAAGTATTCTTCTGCTTCGAGCACCTCGGTGCGTTGAAGGTGTCTAATTTCTGTTGCGATTTTTTCGAGCATCGAGCCAATAATTGCAAGCGTACTAATGAAAAAGGAATGCCGGTCTCGCTGAACAATTTGAGTAGAGATTGGCGAAGGCTTCAAACCGAGTTTACTACAAACATACTCTTCGACGTATGGTGGGATATGTTCAAAAGTTCCAACAGCACCACTGATTTTACCGTAGGAAATCTCCTCGATAGCATTTTCGAGTCGCTTAATATTTCTTTGGCATTCATCGAACCATAGAGCAAGTTTTAGCCCAAAAGTTGTAGGTTCGGCGTGAACCCCGTGGGAACGCCCAACACAAACAGTGTATTTAAATTCCTTGGCCCGTTCACCAAGAACTTGAGCCAATTGTTTAAGTTTTTCCCAAATAAGTGTGCCTGCTTGCTTAGATTGCACAGCCAAGCAGGTATCGAGCACATCGCTCGAAGTCATACCAAAATGTAAATATTTTGCAAGTTCTCCGATATTCTCTTCAACGTTAGTTAGGAATGCTATCACATCGTGCTTGACTGTCTTTTCGATTTCATTTATTCTTTGAACGTCGAATGTGGCTTTTTTACGGATTGAAGGAGGAACTTCGCTCGGAATAATACCTAAGTTGGCAAGAGCTTCGCACGAAAGTATTTCAATTTCCAGCCAGATAGCGAATTTGTTTTCGTCCGACCAAATTTTGCCTATTTCGGGTAATGTATATCTTTCTATCATAGCGATTGTTAAAAAAAACAAAATTAAGAATAACTATTCAACATAGGAACAAAATTTTTACAGATATGATTCAAAAATATTATGGAAATGAATATATTGTTAATTTGCATAATTCGAAACTTTATGTCGGACAAAATTGGATTTACGTGGAAATTGCATTTATTTTTGTGATTATTACGATATTATTAGCTGTAGTCGACCTTACTGTTGGTGTAGCCAATGACGCAGTTAATTTTTTAAATAGTGCTGTTGGTTCAAAAGTTGCAGCATTTAAAACTGCCTTATTTGTTGCAGCACTTGGAGTGCTTGTAGGAGTAACTCTATCGAGTGGTATGATGGAGGTTGCAAGGAAGGGTATATTTAACCCCTCGGCTTTTTCACTCTACGATGTATTGATTATTTTCCTTGCAACAATGTTTACCGATATTTTACTTTTAGATTTTTTTAATACTTATGGCATCCCTACATCTACCACAGTTTCTATGATTTCTTCAATGACGGGAGGTGCTTTGGCATTGTCTATTGTGTATATGGTAACTGGAACGGTGAATGGGAAGGACTTAGCCCATTTTTTGAATTTAGCCGGATTGACAAAGATATACATTGCAATCGTAATTTCAATTGTAGTTG
>CAZPSM010000018.1:31717-33918 GCA_964589125.1 uncultured Hyphomicrobiales bacterium
TTTTCAGTTGGGTTTGCTTCCCAGTTCTTTTCTCGAATTCTTTTTTCCTTTGATTTTCGTAAATATTTTAAAAGATATGGTCCACTTTGGGGAAGTTTTGCAATAACATTCATATTGTTCTTTATTATTGTAAAAGGTTTAGAGGGTGCTTCTTTTTCAGATGAATCGATGATAAAATTTATCAACGAGAATAAGCATTTGATTTTGATATACAATTTTATTTTTTGGACGATAGTATTCTATTTCTTTATCTTTTTCTTTAAAACCAACATATTAAACATATTAAGATTTATTGTTCTTACTGGGACATTCGCTCTTGCCCTTGCCTTTGCTTCGAATGATTTGATTAATTTTGTGGGTCCCACCTTAGCTTCGGCTTCTGCATTTGAATTAGCAAATGGGCATATAGACCCTTTGAATATGACAATGGAAGGATTGGCGGCTCCTATAAAAGTTTCGACATACGTTCTACTACTTTGCGGTTTTGTAATGGTGGCAACATTGTTTCTCTCCAAGAAGGCTCGAACGGTAACATCGACAGAAGTTAGCCTTGGAAGGCAAACCGAAGGGTATGAAGCCTTTGAATCTTTACCAGTGGCACGTGCTGTTGTTAGGATGGCTATCAATATCGCTTCATTTTTTTCCAAATTAGCTCCTGCTAAGTTAAGAAATTGGATTAATAGTAGATTCAATACTTCCAATGTTATATTGCTCCAAGATGCGAATGGCGAGCGAGCATCTTTCGACTTGATTAGAGCAACAGTTAATTTGGCTATTTCTGCGGCTTTAATATCTTTTGGAACGTCTTTCAAATTGCCCCTGTCAACCACTTATGTGACTTTTGTTGTTGCAATGTCCACAGCCTTTGCCGACCGTTCTTGGGGTGTCGATAATGCAGTATATCGTGTATCGGGAATCCTCACGGTCATCGGGGGTTGGTTGCTTACGGCATTAATTTGTATGATTGCATCGGGAATAATTGCCTCTATTGTATACTTTACGGGGATTTTTGGTGCTTTGTTCTTCGTTGCTCTGATAGTCTTTTCGTTTGCCAGAACTGCGATTATACATCGAAAAAGAGACAAAGAAAGGAAAGAAGCGGAAGAGAAATTACGATTACAAATTGATAGCCTTGAAACCAGTTTTTCAATATTTGTTAAAGATGTTTCCGACTTCTTGCATCAAGTAAAATCAATTTCAAATCTTTGCTTGCAAGGTATTTCCAAATATAAACTTAAAGACTTAAGGAAGGCTCGGAAACAAGCCGTCGAGTTACAACATAAAACAGAAGAAATTTATGCGGATTTTGCAAAAAGTATTAAAGCATTCGATGATGAAACATTCGATTCTGCTCATATTTATGCCTCTTCGATGAGTGATTTGAGTATAATATCTAATCAGATTTATGATATTTGCGACCGCTGCTATTCTTATGTAAGCAACAGCCAACGAGCTCTTACAAATAATCAGATAGATGATTTAAAGACAGTAGCCAAACTTTTTAATAATGTATATGAAAGAATAATTAAGCTTTTCGAGGGGAATCCCTTGCTCGATCCCGATATTCATATCCACCAAGAAGAATTCAGTAAGGAAATTCGAAGGATTAATAAAACCTATATGAAAGCAATGAAACGGCCCGGTGCGAATACGAAGCGGGCAATCCTTTACATTTTCATTGTTGAAAACCTCTTTTCTATAACTAAAAAATTAATTACACTTGTTGAAGCAATGAACAATCTACGCAGTTCGTTGAAGGGAAAAGTTCATCTGCTCAAGTAATTTTTAGAAAGGTTGAATTACAATCGTGTGCAGGTGGTGCCAAACTATTGTATCTTCGAAGGTCACAAGGAGTACAAGATATGAGTCTGAGAGGGTAATGATTACAATTAAACGGAACTAGTTAAAATTCGGACCAGTTAACCTGTTGTATATTAACAAACTTTCTGTCTATATCTCAAACAATCGGAATTTAGGTTTGATTTTCGAAATTCTATCTCTTTAAATTGCTTTTTCGAATTAACTTTTGTCCGAAAATTAGTAATTCCCCGGTAATTTAATGGAAAAAGACAAGGCTCTGAAAAATAAAATTCAGAATGGGGTGCCGCCTCACCACTTGATAAAAGCTATATCGAGACTAACGAATACGCAATTCCAAATACCATCTTACTGAATCAGTATCTAATGAGCGGTTAATAAAT
>CAZPSM010000019.1:0-4367 GCA_964589125.1 uncultured Hyphomicrobiales bacterium
CACATCGAGCGAACCACTCGACATTTCGCTCAAAAGTTTATCTATCTCCGATTGCGATAATGTATCGGCCATAACCCATCTTTAACTATTGGATAATAAATTCATTCAAATATACTTCCCCCAACACGAGATTGTTCTCGCTAAACACCTTGCTCAAATTATCTTTAAAAATTTGGACCAATTCCCCTCTCTTTAGTTGAATCTCTGCAACTGTCATCGAACCAAGAAGTTGATTGAGGACACCACGGATACGAGCCATTAATTCAGGTGGCAAGGAACTACTTTCGCTACTTCCCCCGAAAAGTTCTTTTAACACTTCTTTGTCCCTTGCAAAAAACTTTAAACCCAAATTGACAACAATAAACTTATCCGAGTTCAATAAATTAGTGGTGACTCTACCAGTTTCCGCATATCTTATTAATTCCTTATCAATCCCAGCAAAAGGTCCTTCTTTGGCTTTACCCCCTTCTTTTTTTACTTCTTCTTTTTCTTTCTTTTCCCCACCAAGATTATCTACTACATAAGGTAAGAACAAAAAACGCGTTGCAAGGATTACTATAAGAAGCGAACCAAAGACAATACCTAAAATAGGTATCAATCCCAACCCGCCACCATCAGATTTTACTGGCTTTTCTACTTTGTGCTCTGTGGCACCATTTTCAATATTGTTTTCTTCTTTTGCCATACACACCCCTTCACATCAAAAATACAAAAATAAAAAATTATGCCAAAGTTATATTACGCTAAATTATAGAAAAAACATAACAATTACTAATATATCGCATAGTACTTCATAGAACTCAAATGGCTAAAAATCACCAAACTAATATTATTATTATTATTATTATTATCGCAATTTGGAAAAATAAATTGCAGCCTTAACACTTACATCCTTTTCATAATTTCGCGGGCAATTACAAGATGTTGAATTTCGGAAGTCCCTTCGTAAATTTCCGTTACTTTCGCATCCCTCATCATTCGTTCGACATGGTATTCACGGACATAACCGTAGCCTCCATGAATCTGCACCGCTTCGCGAGTAATTTCATTTGCAATAGTTGTTGCGAAAAGTTTTGCTTCCGACGCCTCTTGAATATGGTCGAATCCATTATCCCGAAGCCAAGCAGCTTTATAAATCAACAGTCTTGCAGCATCTATTTTCATCGACATTTGGGCAAGTTTTGCTTGAATCAATTGATGTTCGATAATTGGTCGACCAAATGCAATTCGTTCCTTAGCATAACGAACTGAGGCTTCGAAAGCACCTTGGGCTATTCCCAACGCTTGCGCAGCAATACCTATCCGTCCCCCATTCAACCCACGCATCGCAATATAGAAGCCTTCGCCTACATTTCCTATGACATTTTGGTCTGGAACTTCAACATTAGTTATTGCAATCGAACAAGTGTCGCTCGAACGAAGCCCCATTTTGTCTTCCTTTTTGCCAGGCTCGAAACCCGGTGTACCCTTTTCGATTACAAAACAAGTAATCCCATGCTGTTTTAGTTCAAAGTTCGTACTTGCAAATACAATATATATATCTGCATTTTGAGCAGTTGTAATCCAATTTTTAGTTCCATTCATCACCCAATACCCATTTTTCCTTTCAGCAAAAGTTCTGATTTGACGGGCGTCACTACCTGCTTCGGGCTCACTCAAACAATATGCACCTAAAAGTTCACCAGTTACCAATCGGCGAAGATATTTTTCCTTCAGATAGTCGGAACCATACTTTTCGATAATCCAATTGACAAGCGAATTGTGAACAGAGAAAATAACACCGACCGAAGCATCAACTTTGCTAATCTCTTCCATTGCTATTGTGTAACTTATCGTATCTAAACCACTCCCACCCCATTCGGGGGAAACCATCATTCCTAAAAAGCCGAGTTCGCCAAGTTGCTTAATTATAGAATAAGGAAACTCTTGTTTAATGTCCCTTTCAATCACACTAGGGGCAATCTCCTCGTTAGCAAACTTTCGGATTATCTCTCTAATCTGTTCATGAATTTCATCATATTGAAACGAAAACATAAACCAAACCAAAAAAATTTGACACACAAATACTGCAATTTAAGTCAAAGTCGATATTTAATCAAATGTTTTTTTATAGTTATAACATTAGGTTAGGGAAAAATTATGTAATTCAATCCCATATTGCAATTTCTATTTTAAAATGACACGTCCCCATTACTGACACTGAACAAGGGGTTGCAACCCCCTTGTTCATTCCATCTATTCCGATGTAATTCTGAGCGAAGAATCTCTCATCCACTGCAGAGTTAGTGATTGAATAGCCCCGTCTTCTACCGTTATATGAACAGAGGAACGGTATGAAGAATCTAAAGTTTTACCCCTTGACATTTTAAAAATTTTTATTATATTGCTTTTTTGTTTTTTGCAAAACGGTATGTTTTGTTTTAGCAAAATAACTCTTTTCAATTTGCCTCTTCAAGCGGGAAACTTTACCCTTATTAGGAATTTTAATGTAACCTATTGTAATTCAATGATTTGCTGGGGGGGGGAGAAACCTTCTATACAATTCGACAAGTTCATTCCATTGGATAAAGCGATTTTCTTTACAATGTCGGGCACCACCTAAAACAGTTTAAAGCAAGACTATCGACAGCGAAGCGAAAAAATCCAAAAGTTCTTTGAAAAATTCAAGCAATAAATAATTCCAAATCTTAGTTACTTTCTTCCATTAAATTTTGTAAATAGTTTTATGTTAAATATTTTGAATAAGGTAAAACTATGAAAACAATTTTTCTTCAATGGGTGATTCTTTGGTTATTTATTGCTTCTCACAGTGGATTTGCACTAACTGCTAAACCACCCGCCCAAAGGCCTTGCGAACCCGAATGTTGTATTAGTATAAAAGGGTATATTTTCTACTATTGCTTCCCCTCGACAATAAGATGTAATGTTCTTTGCGAAGCTGAGTGCCCTCATCCAGAGTTTGGTAACATTTACTACTCCTGTGGAAATTACCAAGTAGAGACCGAACTTTGCGCAAAATTCGAGAAAGTTCGAGGAACTACTGGTTGCGACGTTAATGAAATCGAAATCGCAAGACAAGAGATAGAGAACCAAGCCGACGGGTATTGTTATACTTTTTGCTATGCATACCTTTTTGCTGGTTGTCGTTGGGGCAAACAATTATCATGTTCAATTACAATAGGGAGAAAAAAAAAAAAAAAAATCAATTTATATTGGTGGTTTTCTTTTTTTATTTCTTTCTTATAATTCACCAGCAACTTTTAAGCGAGTGCCCTGAATGCGACTATTCTCGTGCACTTCTTGCTACGACCCCCGAGAATTCACGTTTTCTCCTGTATTTTACATTCTATAACATTTTCGATTCCGCTTCTGTTAAATGCACCGTTGGCGAATTTTATATCGAGAACAACGGTATCAAAAGAAAATGTTTCCCCTATATTGAACCTTCTTTATATTTATGTAATTGGCGAATTTTAGGACAAAATGCGCCCGGCGAAGACACAATTTTAACACAAATTGCCAAAACTCTGAATTTTACCTATCAGCCAAATTCAAGAGTTACTTTTTTCAGGGAATTGGTTGTTGGTATTCCTTGTGGACTTAATCCACCTCCAAGAGACACTAACCTTTACTATGGAGACGATGCCAACTTCTGGGTTGGCTTCCCCAATGTAATCCTCGATACAAGTGAATGGGTAATCCAATTGGTTGATGCAAATACGAACGAGATTCTATGGACCATTGATAGTGTCGGGATAGCAACAAATTATGATTCACCAATCGCCCGCTATTACGGAACCAATCCTACAAGAATGAACCAAATTCGAGACTTACCTAATGAGTTTGCGGGCGATACTGTTTACCTAAGAATTTCCACTCGGAGATATGGCCCAACACCATTTGGAATGTGGCTATATCTTTCCCCCTCAAACTATTCCTTCTCAACCTTCTATGAGTATGTCGAGAACGATTGCTTTCCGCTTTTCGCTTGTAATTTCAATTACTGTGATTTCGAAAGGAATTACTATTTCCCTCGCCTAATAAAGTATTTGGATAGCATAGTTGTTTCCCGAGGTGGGCCATTAAAATTCGACGACCTTCCAATCGATGGTTCTTGGTTAAACACCGACCTCGCAGATTCCCTTAACAACAGGTATTTCGATAAATTCTACATTAACGACACAAATTATGTCTGGATTGAACGAAATGATACCATGGTGCCTCGCACAGGGGATTGGAGTTACCGGAGGAACTATATAAGGACATCAAAAATCCCACAAGGTCCCGAAATTACCTACTTTTATGACGTAGAAACAAAAACCTTTGTATTCCGCTCAAAAACTAATTTCGAAAATTGTAGGATAAAG
>CAZPSM010000019.1:4377-10594 GCA_964589125.1 uncultured Hyphomicrobiales bacterium
TTCAATCTACTTGGGGATTTGCTGTGGGAATCGCAACCTTTCTCTATCTTGGAAGAGAAAATAAACAAAGTTGTCCTACCAAGTTCGGCTGTCTCGAATGGCGTTGCAATTATCCAAATAATAGACTCAAAAGGGAATATTGTTTTTTCCGGTAAGGAATTTCTGCAATAACATTTACCTATGAACAAGGTTAAATAAAAGGATTATCGAATCTGTTAAATGCTAAAGCCGAAGGACATTCGCTTGCCCTCGGCTTTTTTGGTCACTATAATTGTATCAGTCATTTATTATACTAAGAACCACTATTTACGATTCGAATATAGATTACAATAACACAATGGAAATAATAAGAGTCGCATTTTTCACAAGATATAATTTAGTGTAGAAGTTATCCCAATAGCAGAAACAAATTTAACAACCTACTTACTATCTAACACATTAATTTTTTTAACCTCCTTATTTTTCGTTAATTTTGTTTCTTTTAAAATTTATCAATCGTCTAAAATGGTAAAACTCGATACGATTATTTCGCTTGCAAAACGCCGGGGTTTTATTTTCCAATCCTCCGAAATTTATGGTGGTTTGAATGGTTGCTGGGATTTCGGTCCCCTTGGGGTTGAACTGCTCCGAAATCTGAAAGAATTATGGTGGCAAGCAATGACCTATCGCGACGATATTGAAGGGCTCGACGCTTCAATTCTAATGCATCCGCGAACCTGGGAAGCAAGTGGACACGTTGCACAATTCACAGACCCAATGATAGACAACAAAGTAAGCAAAGCCCGCTACCGTGCCGATAATCTCATCGAAGAATACATTGAAAGGTTAATCCACAAGAAAAAAAATGAATTAGCCGAAGAAATCCAACAAAAACTTTCACAAGCAAACAGCCCTTCGGACTATTACGACATTATTGTAACATACAAAATCCCCGACCCAATAAGCGGAACAACTGAATGGACAGAAGTTCGAAACTTTAACCTAATGTTTAAAACTTTCATTGGAGCAGTCGAAGACGAGAGCAGTGTAATCTATCTTCGTCCCGAAACAGCACAAGGAATTTACCTCAATTTCAAAAATGTTCTCGACACATCCCGACAAAAAATTCCTTTCGGAATTGCACAAATTGGCAAAGCATTTCGCAATGAAATCAATACAAAAAACTTCCTTTTCCGAACCCGTGAGTTTGAACAGATGGAAATGCAATACTTTGTCCGACCCGGAACCGAAGACCATTGGTTCAATTACTGGCTCGAAGAAAGAATGAACTGGTATTTATCTCTTGGCTTTAAACCGCACAAACTACGAATCAAAGAGCACGATAAACTCGCTCACTATGCAAGTCGTGCTGTCGATATCGAATATGAGTTTCCTTTTGGCTGGGGGGAAATTGAAGGTATCCATTCTCGAACAGATTTCGATTTACGGAATCACCAAGAGTATAGCGGCAAAAAAATGGAATATGTAGATACAGTGAACAACGAGCGTTATATCCCGTATGTTATTGAAACGAGCGGAGGTGTAACTCGCTCGCTTATGGCAATATTGTGCGATTCTTACGACGAAGAAGACGTTCCTTCGGAAAAAGGAACACTCGAAAAAAGAACAATATTGCGTTTTCATCGGAAGCTTGCCCCTATAAAAGTTGCGGTTTTCCCACTTGTTAACAAAGATGGAATGCCAGAATTAAGTGAAAAAATATATCACGACGTTCGCAAGAATTTTATGGCAATGTATGACACCTCTGGTGCAATCGGGCGTCGGTACCGTCGGCAAGACGAAATTGGAACACCGTATTGTATCACAATCGATGGACAATCACTCCAAGACCACACAGTAACAATTCGTGAGCGGGATTCAATGATACAAGACAGAATTGACATTAGCCAAATCAATCGATACCTATTCGAAAATTTGAACGATATAAAACATTAAATTAATATGAAATTATATATTAAAATTTGTCTTCTTTATATTATCTTGGTTGCATCTAATATTATCTTGCTATCGCAAGATATAACCAAACAAAACTTTACAACGTTTCAGCCCACCGAAGATTCACTCGATATCCAAAGTGAAAGTGAATTAGACAGCCTAATAAATCAATTGGGAATAGAAAAGATAACTGAAAGAAAAAACGACAGAGATTCATTATATTTCAAAATAGTCAAAAGTTTCGATATATTCGGTGCATTTTTTCGTGAACTTATAGTTAATTACGTGGTCAAACTCGACCCCGAAGAGATGATGCTCGATGCAATTAATGGAATAACGCGAAACCTTGACCCTTATACGAATTTCTTTCCCACAGAAACGGATTTAGATGAAGTTATCAAACATAATTCATATATAGGGTTGGGAATAATTGTTGGAATTGACGATAGCCTATTGATGGTTATCGATTTCGCTGATTCTTTTGCGAAAGATTCGTCGGGCTTAAAAATAGGCGATAAAATCCTAAAAATTGACTCAACACAAATTCCACCCAATTTAGACACTTTAAAGAAATTTACTACTGGAAAGCCCAATACAAACATTACACTTACAATCCTTCGGGAAGGGCAGAAAGACACACTTGAAATCACAATTGCTCGTCGCTCGATTCAACTCCCCGACGTTCCATTTTCGAATGTATATGAAATCGACTCGTTACAAATCCTTTATATCAAACTCGACCGTTTTAGCGATGAAACGCCTTTCCAAGTACGAAATATCGTTTCCAATTTCCTAAAATCAAAGGCTCAAAAGTCGATAATTATAGATGTTCGGGATAATCCGGGCGGCATATTAGAATCTGCGGTTAGTATATGCGAAATGTTCTTGCCTTTGGGGGCAACAATAGTATCAATGGAAGGGAGAAACAAGTATCAAAATAAAGTTTATAAAAACATAACTAACCCACTTGATACAACAACCCCAATAGTTGTTCTGGTAAATTCATCAAGTGCAAGTGCAAGTGAAGTTCTTGCAGGAGCATTTCAAGATAACGACCGGGCAATTATCATCGGACAACCTACTTTTGGTAAAGGGTTAATCCAAAGTGTTGCGATTTTACCGTACGCGTCTTATTTGAAAATTACTACAGCAAAATACTTTACACCCTCGGGACGTAGTTTGCACCGATTACGCTATCCTTCACGAGCAAATAACAAACTAGTAGACAGTAAAAATAAAAAAAATTCATATCATACCTTACATAACCGTGAAGTGGTTGAATCGAGCGGAATCCAACCCGATATAACTATTGATAAAAAGTCGGAAAGCCCATTTATTGAGCAATTAAAAGAAAAATATGTGCTTTTGAAATATGTTTCTTTCTTAGACAATACTGGAAAACTCGACAAAATCACAGCAGGCATAGGCTATAAAGACAGATTAATTGAAGATTTTATAAACTATTTAAAGAGCATCAAATTCCAATATGTGTCTGAATTAGATGTTATAATTGATTCTGCTCTGTCGTGTGCGAAAAAGAACGCTCTCCCACCATCGAAAATCAAGAACCTTGAAAAAATTAAAAGCATTTTCAAAGAAGACCTAAAAGGACTTTGCATAGCTAATAAATCCGAATTGCTCAACGAGATAGAGACCGAAATCCAAAAAAGACAACTTTCTTTTATAGAATTTCGAAGCAGGTCGGTCGAAAACGACCCATTTTTTCAAGAATCAGTTAAAATACTAAAATCACCTGCCGATTATTCCAAAAAACTCAACAAAAAGTATCAATAAGTATTAACAACAACTAATAAACAATATAAAAAAAATATATTCGTTTAAGTTAGTCGATATGTTGTAATTAATTAAATTAAGATTTATGAGAATTACTAAACAATATACTAATCGCGAGAGTCAATCGCTTGACAAATATTTACAAGAGATAGGAAAATATGAGTTACTTGAACCAGAGGAGGAAGTTGAGTTAGCACGTAAGATCAAGAGAGGTGGTCCCGAGGGTCAAAAGGCTTTGGAACGCCTTGTCAAAGCTAACCTACGATTTGTTGTCTCTGTCGCAAAGCAATATCAAAATCAAGGGCTGACTTTGGGCGACCTTATCAACGAAGGTAACCTCGGGTTAATCAAGGCTGCTAATCGTTTCGACGAAACGAAAGGCTTTAAATTTATATCTTATGCTGTTTGGTGGATTCGTCAATCGATTCTCCAAGCACTTGCCGAACAATCTCGTATTGTTCGTTTACCTTTAAATCGTGTCGGAGCATTAAATAAAATTGGTAAAAAGTTCAGTGAGTTAGAACAAAAATTCGAGCGTGAGCCTACAACTTCCGAACTTGCTGAACAACTCGAAATGTCTGTACTCGAAATCACCGAAACCATAAAGATAGCTGGGCGCCATCTATCGGTCGATGCTCCATTCGTTCAAGGAGAAGACAACCGTTTGCTCGATGTTCTACCAAATGAACAACAACCATCTCCGGACCAACATCTAATCCAAGAATCTTTGAAAATCGAGATTAATAACTTACTAAAAACTCTACCAGAACGCGAAGCAGATGTAGTTAGGCTCTTCTTTGGTATCGATACGCCTCCTTTGACACTGGAGGAAATAGGAGAAAAATTCAATTTAACGCGGGAAAGAGTTCGTCAAATCAAAGAAAAAGCCATACGAAGATTGCGGCATTCTTCTAAATGCAAAGCCTTAAAAGCATATTTAGGATAAACAATGCATAAAATAGATTACCCTACCGATGGTGAACCATCTGCAACAAAAGTTTACCGCAGACCCGAGTGGTTAAAAGTTCGAGCACCTGGGGGCGAAACGTATGCACAGCTCAAGTCGATGATGCGCTCGAAAACTCTTCACACTGTTTGCGAAGAAGCACGATGCCCAAACATTGGCGAATGTTGGGGAAATGGCACTGCTACATTTCTTATCCTCGGCGAAGTTTGCACACGCTCTTGTGGGTTTTGTGCGATTAAAACTGGGCGCCCCGACCCAATTGACCCGGAGGAACCATTAAAGGTTGCTATTGCAGTTCAGCAAATGGGAATTTCCCACGTTGTGATTACATCGGTTAACCGCGATGAACTTCCCGACCAAGGCTCAACAATATGGGCAAAAACAATCACCGAAGTTAGGAGACTAAATCCAAATGTATCCATAGAAGTACTAATTCCCGATTTTAAGGGCGAACTTGAAATAGTTCAAAAGGTTCTCGATGCCAAACCTAATATTTTAAACCACAATATAGAAACCGTTCCTCGACTCTATCGTATCGTTCGACCCCAAGCCAAATATAAACGCTCACTCGATGTCCTCGAATATTCAAAAAAAATGGGCTTCATCACGAAAACAGGAATAATGGTCGGAATCGGAGAAACCTTCGATGAAGTTGTTGAAGTTATGAAAGACCTTCGAAAAATTGATGTGGATATTTTTACTATCGGGCAATATCTACAACCGACACCAAAACATTTACCAGTTGACCGATTTGTAACACCAGAAGAGTTCAAGGAGTACCGTAGTATTGGCATTAATCTTGGCTTTCGCCACGTTGAATCGGGACCGTTAGTTCGCAGTTCATATCACGCTGAAAGGCATGTCAAATAAATGGCTTAAATTTATTATCCTTGGCAGCGGAACCTCTTCGGGAGTTCCAACAGTCTCCTGTAAATGTCCAACCTGTACATCCGATGACTTACACGACAAAAGATTACGCACCTCTCTTTTAGTTCAATCCCCAACGACAACAGTGCTGATAGACGCAACCCCTGATTTTCGCCAACAAATGCTCAAGTTCAGTATAGATAAACTCGATGCAATTGTTTTTACACATGCACATTTTGACCATATCGGCGGTTTAGACGATGTCCGAGCTTTCAACTACACTACACATAAGCCGATGAAAATCTATCTTAATAAATCTACTCTGGAAAGAATTAAACGCACTTTCTTTTATATCTTCGAAGAACAAGAACAACAAGGTGGCGGGATTCCATTATTAGAAATTTATTTAATCGAGAACGATAAATTTATTGTTGGAGACATTGAATTTGAACCTTTGCTTCTATTCCATGGGAAATTACCTGTGCTTGGCTTTAGGATACATAATCTTGCCTATTGTACCGATACCAATAGTTTACCCAAGCAAACTTTGGACAAGCTATCGAATCTCGATATTCTTATTCTCGACGCTTTACGATACGACAAGCATAATACCCATTTCAATATTGCAGAAGCAATCGAAATAGCAAGAACAAT
>CAZPSM010000019.1:10631-30962 GCA_964589125.1 uncultured Hyphomicrobiales bacterium
CACATTGCACATCAAATTAAACATTCAGATTGCGAAAAAGAACTCCCCGAAAGAATGTTTTTATCGTATGATGGATTAGAATTCATACTGGATAGGTGATTTAGTTTATCTTAACGATTTGAAGATTAATTTGGTAATTACTCTGAAAAAAATTCATTAATTTTGTAATTGTGGTGGGTTCGCATAATGGTATTGCAGCGGTCTTGAAAACCGCCGGGCGAAAGCCTGTGGGGGTTCGAGTCCCTCACCCACCGCAGTACCTGAATTTAGTCATTGGATTATGTCAGCATCCACTTTGTGCCACAGTTGATTTTTATTATTATAAAATTCATTAATCTTTGTAAATTGATTTTTTTTAAAAATATACTTGATATTATCTAAGTTATGGTTGAACAACTGCTCGAAAGAAACAAAAAATTTGCCGAAGGCGAATTCTCCCGACATAACCTTGTACAACAAAGAAAAGACACGTCGAATATTCAACAACCCCATACTATTGTAATTTGTTGTTCCGATTCAAGGGTATGTCCTGAATTTATTTTCAATTGTGGTATTGGTGAAATTTTCGTTGTGCGAACTGCTGGAAACATAATTGACTCTCTCGCATTAGAAAGTATTGAGTTCGCTGTAAGTAGTTTACCTATCCAACAAATTATCCTTATGGGACATACCAATTGCGGTGCAATCAGAATGGTTTATAATAACCATCGAGTCAAATCGCAATTCCCAACCATAAGCTCTGAAATTCAGTTACCGATTGAAATGGCAAAAACATTATTTGCTGATAATGAAGAAGCCGCAATTACATTTGCAATCATCGAGAACTTAAAAAATCAATTATTAAAACTTAACAGAAATCAAATGATAAAACACAAACTCCAAGAAAGGCAAGTCAGAATCTTAGCTGGTATTTATAAGCTCGAAACCGGACTTTTCGAAATAATTGAACTTATTTAATATGGATAATCTATTTTTAGAAAATGAGCCCCAAACCCATTACTTGCCTCCTTTGGCAGAGCGTATGCGTCCGAAGAATATAGATGAAGTTCTTGGTCAAACTCACCTTCTTGGCAAAAATGCACCTCTACGAAGTTTTTTCGAAAGTTCCAATTTTCCTTCAATGATTTTTTGGGGTCCACCCGGGGTTGGAAAAACTACTCTTGCCTTTTTAATTGCTGATTCTGGAAATTACAACTTCATTCGGATTTCTGCTGTCGAAGCAGGAGTAAAAGAAGTAAAAGATATAATTGCAAAGGCAAAAAACCTACTTTCCAAAGGCAAAAAAACGCTCCTCTTTATCGATGAAATCCATCGCTTCAATAAAGCACAACAAGATTATTTACTACACGCTGTAGAAAAAGGGATTATCACACTTATCGGAGCAACAACAGAAAATCCTTCTTTCGAGGTTATCCCCGCATTACTTTCGCGATGCCAAGTTTACAAACTGAACTCACTCAGCAACCAAGACATTATTTATGTCTTGCAAAAGGCTTTGGCAAATGATTCTGTCCTTACCCAACATGAAATTCAAATTGAAGACTTCGAGATATTTTATGCACTTTCGGGTGGTGATGCTCGAGTAGCCTTAAATCTTTTAGAAATTTCTTTTATGCTGGCTTCGAAAGACACCGGTAGGATAACAATTACGAAAGAACTTGTAATAAAAGCTGCCCAACAAAAGTCTTCAAAATACGATAAACATGGAGACTACCACTACGACACAATATCTGCATTTATAAAATCCTTACGAGGTTCCGACCCCGACGCTGCACTCATTTGGTTAGCTAAAATGCTCGAAGCAGGCGAAGACCCACTTTTCATTGCCCGCCGTATGATTATCTTTGCAAGCGAGGATGTTGGAAATGCCGACCCACTTGCGTTACCTTTGGCAGTTGCAGTTTTCCATGCAGTTCAATCGGTCGGAATGCCCGAAGCCCAAATCAATCTCGCACAAGGAGTTACCTATCTTGCCTCCACTGAAAAGTCCAATGCCTCATACATGGGGTTAATGTCGGCATTAAAAGCGATAAAAGAAACGCCATCGCTCGAAGTTCCCTTACATTTACGGAATGCTCCTACCCGCCTTATGGAACAATTCGGCTATGGAATAGGCTATAAATATCCCCATGACTTCCCCCAGCATTTTGTTCCCGAAAACTACTTCCCTATCGACTTCTCACCAAAACCATTATACATTCCTACCGAACAGGGACGCGAAAAAAAACTTCGCGAAAGGTTATTTGAAATTTGGAAAAGTAGGTATCGACAAAATGAATAGAAACTCAACACTATTTCCAAATAAAATTCTGTTGAGTGCAGAATTCTGCAAAAAATTTAACTCACAATATCAAGGTATATTGAAAGGTTTGATACTTAGAATCCCATAAACACTAAAAAAAATTACAAATTACTTTATTCTATTTCAGTATTTTTTTATTAATTTAGAAAATATCACATTAAAAAAGGGTTTTAAATATGAAAAGTATAGCATTACTTTTTGTTGTGGCTTTCGTTCTATTAAGCCCAACCGTTCTCTTCTCGCAATTTATCGATAATAGAGGCACTGATTTTTGGCTAACCTATCTCCCTAATTTTCACATATATAAATATCAACCAGCCGATATTTATAAGTATAGTGATTCGATTTATATCTTCATTGTTGCCAAACAACCAACAAATGGAACAATTGAATACTACGACATTAATTCAAACAGATATTTAAGAACCTTTTCCATAGCGGACCCTAATGCAATATTTACTTTCAAAATGCCATTCAACGATTTTGAACTACTTGGATTCAACGATATGGCATCGAATGATTGGCACCAAAATCAAGACGAAATAGTTAGCAAGATGTCTTTTCATATAACAACAGACGCACCCGTTACCGTTTATGCGCATAGTCAAGGGAATAAATCCTCCGATGCATTCCTTCTTTTACCTAAACCCGCATTAGGAACTGAATATTATGTAATGTCATATAATAGTGACGGGAGATTCAATTCTCCCTCGGGGAGAACACCTTCCCAGTTCGGAATCGTTGCAACAGAAGATAACACCATAGTTACTATAGAGCCTTCTGCTCCAACCTATGCCAATGGACGAAACATACAAACAATAACGCTCAACAAAGGCGAGGTATATCTTGTTCAAGCCTTAATAGACAATGTTAATCAAACTGGCGACCTAACGGGAACTCATATTGTTTCGACCAAGCCGATTGCTGTTTTTGGTGGCCATCAACGTGCAGCCCTACCGCTTGAAGCGTTCTACGATGTAATTCCTCCATCATCCAATCCGTCACGAGATTTTCTATGCGAGCAGTTACCACCTGTTCAGGCTTGGGGTAAGAATGCTTTTGTAGTACCATTTCCACAGCCCAAATTTGTCGATACTAATGACGTATATAGAATACTTATAGCATTCGACGGAACCGAAGTTTTCATTAATGGAAAATCAAGAGGAATCTTTAATAAAGGGGAATTTATCCAAGATACACTGAAAAAAACGCCTAAGACCATTACTGCTTCCGCTCCAATATTAGTAGCTGCATTTAAGTCAACATCCAATTTCGCCGGTTCAAGTTACCTTGGCGACCCATTTATGATGATTATCCCTCCGAAAGAACAATTTATCGATAGTTGCAAAATAATAAATATCCAGGCATACGAATTACAACCCGATTTACGATTCAAGAAAGTTTATGAACAACACTACATCACACTTGTCGTTCCTGTATCTGCAATAACGTCTGTAACATTAGATGGCAGCCCTATAGCCCCTTCTTTGTTTTCCCCCATTCCTAATTCTTCATATTACTATACTACAATATCTATTCAAGAAGGTCAGCACAGTATCAATGCAAAGGATAAAATTGGAGTCTATGCCTATGGGTATGGGCCAGCAAACTCCTACGGATATATAGGCGGGATGTATTTTAATCCTTATGACTTTAACCCACCCAAAATATCGTCGAACAAGGAATGCTTTAAAGTAAACATTGCAATTACAGAGACAAGCCAGTATGACTCCGGCATTGATTCAATTTGGTATGCAGAAGAAACAAATGATAATATAAAATATAACCCCGACCCTAATTTCGTTAAATATGTTAAGACAGCCAATATATCGTTTGAACTAAAAGATATTTTCCAAGATGCTGAATTCACACTCTTTGTTCGCGATTCTATGGGATTTATAAGCCAAGAAACCTATAAAATTCCAGGTTTTACATTCAAGCATCCGAATGGAAACACGAATAATTATTATCACATTCGAGCCAATTATATTCCAAACACAACGAACACATTTACTATACCAATACAAAATTACAGCACATACCCCAAAACAATAACTACCGTTCAAATAATAACCCCATTGAAATTTGAACTCCAGAACACGCTACCACTAACACTCCTAGGAAACACGATAGATTCCCTTGTATTCACACTCGATGATAATCCAAGTGCAAGCGACACAATTTTCATTAGAATAGAGGATGAATGTTTCACTGGTAATTATGTAACCATATTGTTTACAAGGGCTGAATGCGACGTTACTCAATTTGAATATCCCAATTTTACCAATCCGGTCAACTTAAATATCATTGGAAACGCCAAAGTTAATGTAAAATACTTGCAATTGACCCCTGCGTTTATCAATAGTGTTGGAGCGGTATGGTATAATAAACCCATACCGGTTATTTCTGGATTCAAAACCGAATTTTCTTTCCGCCTTCGCGAAGGTTCGAATAACAACTGCACAGACAATTCACTCCCAGGAGCCGATGGTCTGGCTTTCGTTGTTCAAAACTTTATACCCTATGCTATTGGCTTAAGCGGAGGAGGCATTGGTTACGAAGGAATACCGAATAGCGTTGCTATTGAATTCGATACCTTCTCCAACGATTCTACTCAAATTGAAAATTACTTCGACCCGAACGGTAATCATATTGCAGTTCAAACGAATCATTCCTCTGCAAATACATCGAAACATAAGCTAGGGTTACTTTTAGGTATCAATACCAATATAATGCCACTTCTAACTAATGGAACGGTTTATTTCGTAAAAATCATTTACGAAAAAAAAGATAAAACTTTAGAAGTGTATTTCGATACAACCAAACAATTTAACTCGCCAGTTCTCAAAATCGAAAATTTCGATTTATCGACACTGATTAACCTTGAACGTGGTTATCGCGCTTATGTTGGCTTCACTTCCGCAACAGGCTGTGCTGTCGAAATCCACGAAATACTCGATTGGATGATGTGTCCTTATCCCCCCGACCCAAGTAGTCCAGTTGAAAACGATAAACCAGAAACTACCGCGGCGTTGTATCCTAATCCAGCAGCCGACAAACTTTTCGTCGAGATAGATACACCATCTCCGATTGTAGTTAGGATTATTGATATGCTCGGAAACGTAATGCTGCAAAATCAACTTGCAAATATAGCGGAATCTATCGATATTAGTTCATTAGGAATTGGCTCATATATTGTTGAAATTGTTTCGTCGAAGGGGAAAATCTTCAAAATGCTTTCTATAATTCGATAAATAACATACTTTCGTTAATGCAGGAAAAGAAGACGAAATAGGGTTCACAAGTTAATGGCTAAACGGAAAGTAATTCAAATCATTGGGGTTATCATACTAATTGTGCTGTGGTTAATAGATTTCGTTTATAATCTTTTAACTTATAGAGAGAACCTCGCTTTTAATGAGTTTCTAAACAACTACTTTCTATCTTTCAACATATTTTATCGAATTCTCGTTTCTGTTGTTTTTTTAGTAATCCTCTTCATTATTGGTCGTTACTTGAAAAGAAATAATATAAACAGTGGTCTTCTGGAAAAACTTATAGAACAAAGAACCAAAGAGCTCAAAGAAGCGAACATCAAACTCGAAGAGTTAAATAAAATCTTTTCCTATGAAATCGAGCAAAGAAAGGAACAAGAAAATGCCCTTTCTGCAAGCGAAGAAAAATATCGAACTCTTTTGGAACAGATTCCTGTTGGGGTTTACCGAACAACCCCCGAAGGAAAGTTCATATATGCTAATCCAACACTTGCAAAAATGCTTGGATTTAAATCGGTAAACGAGTTAATGAAAGTTTCGGCTAATAACTTTTATTTAAAACAAGAAGAACGCCAGCATATATTAGATATTCATTCCAAAGGGATAAAAAAACTTATTAAAGCGGAATCTATTTTGGTTAGAAAAGATGGGAAAAAAATTTTTGTATTGGATTTCGGTAGAAGAATAGAAGACACCATAACGAAATCAATTTATTTCGACGGAGTAATTATTGACATAACTGAACAAGTTCAGAATCGTAAAGCACTCGAATTGAGTGAACGACGGTTCAAAAACTTGTTTAATCGCCTGACCGACTTATATATTCGTTTGGATGCGCAAGATACAATATTAATAGTATCTCCATCAATTGAAAATATTCTTGGCTACACACAGAAGGAAGTTATTGGTAAAAACATCCGCAACATAATTGGAAATCCCGAATGGTATAGTCGAACATTAAAACAACTCGAAGAACTGGGAAAGGTCCGAAATGCCTTGATAGAATTTAAATCGGCTGATGGTTCAATAAAGTTTCTGAACGGGGATTTAATTTTATTTAAAGACAAAAACGGAAAAATGATTGGCTCCGAAGCACTATTGAGAGATATAACCAATGAATTAGAGCATAAAAATTATATGTCGGCTGTTGTGAGTGTTTCGAAAGCATTTAACGATTTCGACAATATAGAGACCATTGGTTCCGAATTAGTCAAAGCATATAACTATCTTCTGAACGTTCCTAATTTTGCTCTATTTTTACTCGACCAAGAAGAAAAGATTCTAAGATGTCGTTTTTCGTTCGACCATTACGGGCTTTCAATAGAACCAGTTGACGTAAAAGAGACTCCGCATCCTTTGATTCAAGCCATTACAAGTGGGAAATATATGGTTTTCGATTCAAATGCAATGGCAAAATATTGGAAAACCTACGAAGCACCAATCCCACAATCAAGCATTGTATTGCCTATTATTACCCGAGAAAAAACATTAGGAGCAATTAACATTTATACATACACACGCCCAGAGATTTTCTCCAATGTGAATTATTATTACGTTTCGTTACTAACAGAACAGGTAGCAATTGAGTTAGAGCGCAAAATATTACAGGATAAACTCAATTCCCAAGTAATGTTGATGGAAACATTGATTGAAGCAATTCCACATCCAATTTACTATTTCAATCTTCACACCGAAAAATTTTCTTTGTGCAATACAGCCTTCGAAGCATTTGCCGGAAAGTCTCGAAATGAAATTATCGGACACACAAAAAAGCAAGTATTTCCCCCCGAACTATATGAAACCATTAGATTAGCCGATGAACAAATAGTATCGGAGGGATTCCAAGAGTTTGAAATAATAAAAAAAGATACGGATAGGAATCAAAAAATATTTTATTCCATCCGTAAACTTTTAAAATTGTTTGAACCCAACGAATTTGCTGTTGTTGGAATTATGCTCGATATTACAGAAAGGGTAAACTACGAAGCAAAACTACAAAACGCATTGGAATTCAACAAACAAATTTTGGAACTTACTCCGAATGCAATATTTTCTACCGATAACAATGCATATATCACAGTTTGGAATAAACGTGCAGAAGAAATTACAGGCTACAAATACGAGGAAGTCATTGGGCGGAAGTGCTTTTTGTGCAAGCAATTTGGCTATACTGATTGCCCAATAGCAAGCAATGAAGTTGAACCAGAGATATTAACAAAAGAAGTTGAAATCACCACAAAATCGGGTGAAAAGAAAATAATCTATAAAAATGTCTCCCTTCTATTCGATAGGCAAGGAAATAGAATCGGTGTTATTGAATCTTTTGATGACATCACGTTAAGAAAAAATTTGGAAAACAGATTGAAATTCATTGCCGATACCAACACACGTATTTCCACAATTGCTAACCTTGCAACGCTAATAAAGGACCAAGAATCGCTTTACGATGTTATCCTACCCATTGTGCTTAATATAACTTCTTCAAAAGGCATTGCATATTTATCATTCGAAGACAAAAGTGGTCAACCCAAACTAACAACGATTTACCATATAACACCTAAAACAAAAGACAAGTTATATGTAGAAATTTCGATTGACAATTTTCATAGTCCCGATTTAAGAAAAGTAATTTTAGAAAAAGAAATTATCGAAGTAGAAAAATTTACCGAAGACACTTTGGACGCTCAACTTGAATCTTTAAAGAATAAACATTTGGTGATAGCCCCGGTATTTTCTGCAAATAGGACTTTCGGCGTTTTGATAGTCTATGGGAAAAAAACGCACTATGCTACCGAAGAAATTGATGCGCTGGAACGTATTTCATTGGTCATTGCAACAAACGTCGAAAGAATTATATACGAAACCGAATTAAATAATGCTTTGATTAAACAATATCAACTTAACGAGATGCGTTCCAATTTTATAGCAATGATTTCGCATGAGTATAGAACTCCATTACAAGCCATTATCCTTTCCGTCGAAATTTTACAAAAGCACCTCGATAAACTCAACTCTGAACAAAAGCAAATTCAATTCGACAGAATTCGAAGGGCAATTCAAGATATGTCCAGTATGATTGAACACGTAACTCTATATAATAGACTAACCCAAGCCGAGGAGTCGGTAAACATTGAAGAAGTTAGTGCGAAATCATTTTTCGAAAGCATAATTAAAGATTACGAGTTATACTATCATCAAAAGGCTAAAATTATCGCGACTATTAAAACTAATAAAGAAAAAATTAAAATAGACCAAAGACTTGTTTCTTTAATATTTTCTAACTTAATTGGCAATGCGATTAAGTATTCAACGGTAGAACCGACTGTTGAAATAAAAGTCGAAACCGACGACCAGAAGACGGAAATATCTGTGAAAGATAATGGAATTGGAATTCCAGCTAACGAAATCGAAAAAATATTTGAACCATTTTATCGCGGCAAGAATACAAGGTCAACTTCTGGAACGGGTTTAGGTCTATCTATTGTCAAGCATGCGGTCAACCTATTAAAAGGTCAAATCTTCGTCGATTCTGAAATTAATAAAGGAACTACCTTTGTCGTCCAAATACCAACTATGAATTAATAATTTTAAATTTTTATAAACAAGGAGTAAATATGGCAAGCAAAGAAACTAAACAGGAAACACAACAGAAAATTTCCGAGGAGAAACTAAAAGCAGTTAAACTTGCAATCGAACAAATCGAAAGGCAGCATGGAAAAGGCTCCATAATGCGTTTGAGCGATACCAACGTAGTCCAAGTTGATGCTATTTCAACCGGTTGCCTTTCGCTCGATGCCGCTATAGGTATTGGCGGGGTTCCCCGCGGAAGAATCACCGAAATTTTCGGTCCAGAATCATCGGGAAAAACAACCGTTTGTTTACACGTGATAGCCGAAGCGCAAAGCCGAGGCGGTTTGGCTGCATTCATTGATACTGAACACGCTCTCGATGTTAACTATGCCCAAAAACTTGGTGTCGATTTAAACTCTCTTCTGCTTTCGCAACCAGAATTTGGCGAACAAGCCCTTGAAATAGTCGAAACACTTGTCCGAAGCAACGCTCTCGATGTAATAGTAATTGACTCAGTTGCTGCTTTAACTCCACGCGTAGAAATCGAAGGAGAAATGGGGGACCCACAAATGGGTGTCCAAGCTCGTCTAATGTCCCAAGCAATGCGAAAACTAAATGCAGTAATAGCAAAGTCCAATTCTTGTGTAATATTTACCAACCAGCTTCGCAGCAAAATTGGTGTACCGTTCGGTAATCCAGAAACTACTACTGGTGGAAATGCCTTAAAATTCTATGCCTCGGTTCGCATCGATGTTCGTAGGAAAGATGTAATCAAAGAGGGACAAGAAATCATTGGAAATCGCGTACGAGCAAAAATTGTGAAGAACAAAGTGGCACCCCCTTTCAAAGAAGTTGAATTCGACATACTTTACAACGAAGGAATCTCGAAAATCAACGACATCATTGAACTCGCTTCAACACATAACATTATCGTTAAAACTGGCTCTTGGTTTACTATCAACAACGACAGAATACAAGGACGCGAAGGCTTGAAAAAGTTTTTCACCGAAAATCCAGAAATATATAGGCAAATCGAGCGTAAAGTCCGTGAATTGCTAAATCTACCAATAACATAATGACTGAAGAATACACCGTAGTCAATGTTACTTCGAACAATAAGTTATCAATTTGTAACGTTGAATTGGATTCGGGCGAAAAGTTTAACTTTTCGCTCGAACTCGTTTTAAAATATAAACTTAAAAAAGGCGAGAAAATAACTAAACAATTGCTCCAAGAAATCATCGCCGACCAAAGAATTATCACTGCCAAACAAACTGCATTAAATTTTGTTTCCTATAAACCTCGAACAGAATACCAAGTTGTAGCTAAACTCCAGAAAGAAAAATTTACAAACGAAGAAATCAATAGCGCTGTTCAATTTCTAAAAGAATTTGGGTACATCGACGATTTCCACTATGCACAAAGATATGTGTTATATGCAAAGACTCAGAAAAAATCGAGCAAAAAAAGAATCGAAATAGACTTAACAAAAAGAGGAATAAGTAAAGACATCATTAAAGAAACGATAGGAAAAGCTGTTTCAGAAGATGAGGAATTGGATAATGCTTCGAAACTTGCCCGAAAGAAGTATGAAACTCTTCTTGCAAGAAATGCTCAACAATTGGAACAAAAATTGATTAATTATTTGCTGAACAAAGGATTTTCGTTCGAGGTAATTAAAAAAGTTATTGAAAAACTGTTAAAAGAACGTTAAATAGATTTGCACACCCGGAGGGACTCGAACCCCCAACCCTCTGATCCGAAGTCAGATGCTCTATCCAATTGAGCTACGGGTGCCTACCAAATACAAAATTAAAAAATTTTTCTAAACCCGCCATCAACTAAAACAACCCCCTTAAAGATTAATCTATAACATCATCGATAATTGAAACGCAACAAGGGTTATCTCGTAACTAGTTTTTTAACTTCGTTGAACAAGGGGTTGCAACCCCTTGTTCTATCATATATTTCATTAATCATTGCAATTATAAATTATAATTTTATTACCACTCGATGGTATTTCCCCACAGGCGTATAAACAGCTACAACATACACTCCACTTGGAAAAACAGATAAGTCCAATTCATTCGTGCCTTTGGTTTCGAGCATTTTATATCCCAAAAGATTCAAAACTTCGAGTTTGGTAATTGCGAACAAAGACCCAACTCGAACCTTGTTCAACGTTGGATTGGGTATGATTTCTATTGAATAATCAGCCTCCTCTGGTGTTTCGACCGAGGTAACTAGTTGAAGTAAACGAAGAACATCGAGTTTTCCCCATCCAGCATCGTTATTGGGTGTGTTGCTGGTATAAACATCTGTTTTAGCCGAATTTTTCAAAAGTTCAGCAACCTCGGAAAAATTAAGTTGCGGTTTCTGTTGCAACAACAAGGCAACAGCACCAGCCACGTGTGGAGCTGCCATACTTGTGCCTTCCATTCCAACATACAATCCCGAAGGTTCCACAAAGGCTAAATTAATCTTTTCCAGTGGGATATCACCCGACATCGAAGAAAAAATAAATGCGCCCGGAGCAAGAATAGTTGGAACAATCCTTCCATCGCGAGTTGGACCTCGACTACTAAAAGTAGAAATATCATTCAATGCATAAACACTAGAACTGTCAATTTCATCCCCTTGGATATTCACAAATTTATTTTTCGAATTATATGAACCCACGCTAATAATATTTTTGCCTGATGCAGGCGAGCCAATCGACACCCGATTATCGCTAGGAAAACGCTGGAAACGGCTTGGGAACGGAGTTTGCGAGCCAATCGGAATACTAGCCCAAGAGTCTATACGACCACTATTTTTTGTAGTAAGGACCACACTCCATAGATAGTTGCCAACTTGAATGCTCGAATTTCCTACGTTGCTAATAAAAATCAAGGCATTATCCGCAGAAGTAGTGCTGGTGAAAGAAAACGAAATAATTCCAGCAAGTTGATTCGATAAATCGAACATTTGAACTTCTCTTGTTCCATCTTTAATCGAAAAGCCTACTTCCGATATAAACTCATAGTTGAACGGAGAATATATCCCAACGTAAACTGAATCAATAACATTGGGGTCGGACCAAATATCGGCGCCAATAAGAAAGTAGTTTGGCAAGTCTGGACACATAACAGGAATAAAATTGCAGATATTCAGGGGAAAGATAATGAGTTCATTTCTTCCACCTCCGATAGCATTTCCACCAGAATGAATTTGGACCCCTCCAGTGTTCCCTGCTGCGGCAACAATAACTCGGCCGGGTTTTTCTTCAACAAGATTACTCAAAGCCTTACTTAATAGGTCTTCGCCATCGTGGGGTCCGATCACTGAGCCCACACTCAAATTAATGACACAAGGTTTGCCAATTTGGTTTGCCCTTTGGAAAATATAATCGCAACCTGCCATAATATCTCCATCCGTTGTTCCACCCTCGGGTTCCCGAGTCCCTTTAACGAAAATAATATCAGACTTCGGAGCAATACCAGTAAAGTTCTCTTTACCTCGTCCATTACCTACTGCAATACCGGCAACGTGTGTTCCATGCCCCATATAGTCCTTTTCGAAAACATTCTCCGGAGAACTATCAATTTGTTCTTTTGTATATTCCCTACCCCAATCATAACCCGAAGGATGCCCAATTCCAGATTGGTCGGACATATCCCAAAGGTAAAGAATACGAGTTCCATTTTCATCACTGAAATCTGGATGTTGCCAATCGATACCGGTATCGAAAATCCCAACGATAACACCTTTGCCATCAAATGCAGAAGGCAAAGAAACTCCTTGATGAACTAAATCGGCTTTTACTGATTTTCGGCTCGAATCAAGGTTTAACATATATTGGCGTTGAACCGATGCTCGGGAAATGAAATCGAGGGATAGAATTCTTTCCAATCGGTCCAAAGGAAGCTCGACTGCAACAATATTACCCGCTATACTATTTATTTTCACTCCCAAATTAGTGAGTTCACCTACTCTGCCTTCGTCATCCAACTCGAGCAACATAGAGACAAAAATTTGGTTACCGAGTTGTTCGAAAGGGAAATTTTGGATTTCGGCAAGTGTAACAACATTTTTATCCAACTGCGTCGAAGAACTTAGTTTTTGAAGAGAGTAGGCATCCAATTTGTTTCCGAAAGGCTTCGCAGAGACTATAGTCGAGACTAAAATTGCTAGCAGCGAAAGAAAAAACTTATATGGTTGCATTTGTTAACCTCCGATATTAAAACAACATAACCTACAAAAATAAAAAAAATACTAAATCATACAATTAAATGTAACTATTGTCCATCGATAACTTTTATAGCAGATAAATGATTGGGAATCCAAAAACTATTTTTTAGATTCTTTGCTAATTTAGAACTACTGTGGTGTATATTCTTTTGAAATACTCATCCGATGGATAAAATCATATCGGGCTGCTTTACGAATCGAAGCGGCGCTACCTTCGACAACGATAATATTCCCGGAACTTGTTATAACCTTTAAACCAACATTTTCGAGCTTATCCTTTAAAATAAAATCAAGGTTTTTATACATTTCGACTACGCATTGAATAGGCTTCTCGGTTTTCATATATTCTGGGTCGTTGAGAACAAGTTTTAACTTTGCATCATATTTATCCTCGAACGTTTTTCCAATATCGCGTTTAACACACCCCGAAAAAACAAGCATTCCAACTATTAGAAATAGCAAGCTTTTCATAAAAATCTCCTTATTTAGCAAGAATGATAAATTGTGTCCTTCGATTTTTAGCACGACCCTCTTCGGTATCGTTTGGTGCAATCGGATGCGACAATCCGAATCCGCGCCAGCGAAGGCGTTTAGAATCAACGCCGCGTTCCACCAATGCATCGAATACTGCTTTTGCTCTTCGCTCGGAAAGGCTCTGGTTATACTCAACCGTCCCGACATTATCGGTATGCCCCTGAATCTCCAATCGAAGTTTAGGTCGCGACATCATTTGGTCAACAATCTCATCGATAATCGGAAACGACTCGGGCTTAATGTCCGATTTATCAAAATCGAAAAATATTGGACGAACAAAAGAATCCCCTGTATCTTTCCACATATCGGAGGTATCGTAGAAGCCTTCTGCAAAAAGAGAATCCTTCCTTCCACGAACATCTAATAGCGATACAACTTTATGATAGCCCCAGTACTTAGGAGGCTTATAAGTTATAAGATAATAATTACGTAGGCTTAAATAAATATCGTAAAAAATAAATTTTAAGTCTTCCTTCGAATATGCTTTGTAGAATTTACCTCCAGTTTGAGAAGAAATCTCTTTCAAGTTATCGTCTATCGAATACCCAAAAGCAACGGTAAAAATACGAACCTTTTTATTCCGAGCGTTTTGTATGATTTCACCAGCCTTAACTCGTGAATAGTTATCGTCCCCATCGGAAAAAACAACAACCAAACGAGGACTGCCGTCATCGGGAAGCTCGTCGAATATAAGAATGCTTTTATTAATAGCCTCGTAAAGCCCAGAATAATAGCCAAAGCCTTCCAAACGATGTTTACGAAATTCGTCAAGTAATTTGCTTTTATCTTTTTCGAACGGTATTTTCACTGTGAAATCTTTGTTGAATGAAGCAAAGGCTATAAGGTCGTTATTGTACTTCATCGAAATAAACAGCTCAGTTCCCTCAAAAATTGCATTAGTAACCCCCGTCATTGAACCACTATAATCTACTGTTAAAGTTATATAATATGGAATAGAATCATTTGCTCCAAATTCTCGGACAGTAAATGTATCAATTGGGCTATGACGGATATTGTAAACCCTCCCAAGGTATTCGTCGATTGCTTTGAAATACTTCCTATCTGACTTCCTATATGGTTCAGCCATCTGGGAAACAAATCTCCCCTGCTCGTCGAAAACCCTAGTAAAAAGTTTCACGGTATCGGGATACTTATCGATTTCAATTCGCCAAATATCGTAACGAAGATTATCGGGATTGACAGAATCAATTGTAGTTGTCCCCTTTAGATAGCTTTTAACTACATTTGAATCGGGTGGCTCCCAAGTCTCTTTTTGTAAATCGAAATCTCGAAATTTTTTAGGCGAGGAGCAAGAAACTGCAACAAAAATCACACCAACCAACAAACAAAATAATCTCATCACCCTATAATAAATCTTTTGAATTTTTAGAGACGAATGCTTATTGAAATAATTTACTTATGTTCCAATCTCGAGCAAAAAAGCATTTTTTTCGACGGCATTGCCTTCGGCAACATAAATCTTTTGCACTTTGCCAGAAATTGGTGCCGAAAGAGCGTTTTCCATCTTCATCGCCTCGATGATAATGACTTTATCACCCTTGTGAACAACAGCCCCTTCTTCAACAAGGACTTTGATAACTAAGCCAGGCATCGGAGCCCTCATTCGTACAAAGCCAACGGAATTTTGCTCCGATGCTTTTATAAATTTCTTTAGCAGTTCTGTCTTCTCGTCGGTAACTTCAACTTCATAAACAAACCCATCGTAAGTCAAAGTTAATAAGCCACTTTCTGCATATTTTGCTTCAACAAAGCAAACTTTGCCATTTACTGAAACAGCAAATAAATTGGGTCCCAGTCTTTTCAAAATTTCAATACGGAACGGTTTCTTTTCTATCAAAACCAGAGTTTCGTCTCCACTTTGGAAACACCCTTTGAATTGATTGCTACCTATTTTAACAACAAAATTTTCGCTATACATTTTATTTCAGCCTTTAAAGAAGTTCAGAAAATAAATAAATGAACATCGCAATTGCCGCGGTGCAATCGTTCAATGCTTTTGGGTCAACTTTGTCGGGAGTATCGGTATGTGAATGGTGATACCAAAAATATTCTCCCTTGTCATCGGTGCCGAGCGATGAACCGGGGAAACCCAATTTCATCATCGGGGAAATATCAACCCCTCCACCTCCCTTTTCAATTTCAAGTTTGGGAAAATAATCTTTAAGCATTCTTTCCAAGGATTTAACTTTCTCCCAAAGAGAATCTGGACCCAAAAATCCAATCCTATCGGGTTCAAAAACTCCGGAATCGAATTCAAACAAAAGAACATGGTTTTCACCCTTGTGCAATTCAGCATAACGTTGGCCTCCTTTTAATCCATTTTCCTCGTTAACCCAAAAAACAAGCCTTATAGTTTTACTTGGTCTTATATTAAGACGTTTAAAGATTTTTAGTGCTTCCCACGATGCTATGCAACCACCACCATCGTCTTGGGCTCCGGAACCGACATCCCAAGAGTCAATATGTCCACCAAAAGCAATAATTTCCTTTGGGAGTTTGGTCCCACGTATTTCTGCTATTATATTGCGCGAAGGGACTAATCCTTCATCTTTCGTTTCGATTTTTAAGAATATTTTCGGAACGATGCCGCGCCTTTGTAGTCTTTCAAGAAGTAATACATCTTCGGTTGTTATCGAAGCGAAAGGAATTTGGGGTACCGTATCCTCGTAGTGCATTACTCCCGTATGTGGATTATTCATCGACATTGGAGTAACAGGACGGCAAAGAGCGGCAACCGCTCCTACTTCGGCTGCACGAACTGCCCCCAACCAACGATATTGCACCGTTTTCCCATAGCCTTCGTAAGGAGGATTATATACCACTATTCGCCCTTTGGCTAAGTCTTTTTTACTCGCAAGTTCATCGAAGCTACGAACAACAAGGACCTCTGCAACTATGCCTTCGGAAGGAGTCGAAACACTCCCACCAAAAGCAAGGACAGGGATAACCTTGCGCCGTGGATAAAGCATCTCGCAATCCTCGTGAACACGCACCCATTTTGGAACCATTACTTCCTCGGACCAAACACTATCGTAGCCTTCCGCAGACAATTCCTTTAAAATCCAATCCAAGGCAAGTTCAAGATTCCGAGAGCCACTTAACCGAGGTCCAAAATCATCGCAAAGCACTGAAAGGCGTTGCCACGCGGAAGAATCAGAATGTATCTCCGAATATATTCTCTTGAGATTCGTTGTAACTATATCTACACTCTTAGAAGACTCCGCTACAACAAAATAGTCGGAACCAAAGAACGCAAATAAAAGCAAGAAAATTACCTTTTTCATTGCATCGCTTAAATTAAAAGAAGTAAATTAATAAAATTCTGAAAATTATTATTTAAACAAGGTGAACATGCCTTGGATTTTATCATCAATCTATGAACCCCCATTGCAATATCGAACCATACTCATTTTTTCGCAAACTTAGGTAAAAACTCCTGATAGTATTCTGGAACAAAATTCTCAGCAGATACCCACCGTCTCTCATTAAATAAATGTAGACCTGCTATTGCAACAAAACGCGCCGAAGGAAAAAATGAATGCCCGACATTTATTCCCTTGGAAAATCTATTTTCAGAACTTCCGCAAATCAAATCCTTGTGCGTAACTCCTTTTTTAATTTCTTCCACAGACTGTAGTTGAACTTCCGATACGGGTTCACCATTAGGCAAGAAAAACTGCGTATAAAATAAGTCTCTGTGAGCCGGAATCATAGCCAATATCCGTTCTGCTTTAAGCATCTCCACCAGATTTCTTGCAGAAAAAGCGACTGCAAACAAACTCCCAACAGGAATAAGTTTAACTCGGCTATCGAAGCAAATACCTTTTGCAATTGCTGAACCTATACGCAAACCAGTAAAGGAACCGGGACCAGAGGAAATAGCAAGAGCATCGATTTGTTCTATGTTAGTTTCGCAATCAGACAAAATTCTACGAATAAGTTCAGCAAGAATATAATCGTGAATGTTTGGACGAGACAAACAATATTCGGCGATAATTTCATTCTCCATCATCAATGCAACAGAGCAATTGAAAGTCGAACTATCGATTGCAAGAATCGTAGGATTTCCCTTTAACCCACCGTTTGTTCGATTGTTCTTTTCAATCGCCATACTATTTCCACCACATTATTGAATGAATCAATAGGGATACGCATTCCAAGACGTTCGCGTTGTTCAATTAATTTAACACCCTGCATCGACATTGCAAAATCTAGCAATAGAGGGAACACTACATCATAAAATTGCTGATTACTTTTATCGGGAAATTCTAAAAGTAAGTTTTTCCCTTTTATTTTGATTTTTTCTATACCTGTATCAAAGGCTTTAATGCGTAGGTTAACAATTTTAAAAAGGTTTTCCACTTCGTTTGGGATTTTGCCAAATTTATCCTGCAGTTCTTGTTGTAATCGATTAAGTTCATCGGAGTTGCGGATATTATAAAGCTCCTTATAATATCGGAATCTTTCTATTTCGTTTGGCACATATTCCGAAGGAATAAAAGCATCGAAATCTACTTCGATTTGCAATTCTTCATTACGCAGAAAAGCAGGGTATTTCGAATCTTGCTCTTCGGTGAAGACCTCTGGAAACTCTTCGCGTTTTAATTCTTTAATTGCTTCATCGAGAATCTTATTGAACATTTCGAATCCGATTTCGTTGATAAAACCACTTTGCTCTTTACCAAAAATATCGCCTGCGCCTCGGATTTCCAAATCCCTAAGTGCAAGTTTCATTCCACTACCCAAATCGGTGTGTTCTTCCAATGCTTGTAACCTTTGTAATGCACGATTTGTCAAAGTTTCCAAAGGCGGTATAATCAAATAACAATATGCTTGAATATTACTTCTACCGACACGGCCCCGTAATTGATATAGTTCAGCAACACCAAAGTTCTGTGCGTTATGAACAAAAATAGTATTGGCTCTTGGAATATCAAGCCCCGACTCAATAATTTTGGTTGTTAAAAGTATTTCATATTTTCCAGCAATAAAATCGGTCATAACTTGTTCCAAAAGATGAGAACTCATTTTGCCGTGAGCAACACCAATTCTGATTCTGGGGAACAATTTTAACAGCCGCATCGAAGTCCTTTCAATTCTGGAAATTTGGTCAACGACGAAGAATACTTGCCCATTTCTATTTAATTCCCTTTCTATTGCTTGCTTGATTAATTTCTCATCCCAATATATTACTTCCGTATAAATTGGTAAACGATTTTTAGGTGGGGTTTCCATCAAGCTCAAGTCCCGAACTCCAAGAAGAGAGAAATTCAATGTCCGGGGTATTGGAGTTGCTGTCATCGTTAAAGTATCGATATTCACTTTCAACTGTCGGAGACGTTCTTTTGCTGTAACTCCGAAGCGATGTTCTTCGTCGATTATTAAAAGACCAAGGTCTTTAAATTTAACATCCTTACTCAAAAGTCTATGAGTTCCAACGATAATATCAATTTTCCCTTTTGCTAAGTCGCTAAGAATTTGTTTGATTTTTTTGGGTGATTTAAACCGTGAAAGCGATTCGATATTAACAGGATACTTTTGCAACCTATCGCGAAATGTCAATTCGTGTTGATTTGCCAGCACAGTAGTAGGAACAAGAACAGCAACTTGTTTCCCAGCTTGCACACATTTGAAAGCGGCGCGAATAGCTACTTCGGTTTTACCAAAACCAACGTCGCCGCAAATCAGTCTGTCCATAGGAACATCCGATTCCATATCCTTTTTGACAGCGGTTGTTGTATCGGCTTGGTCAATCGTATCTTCATAAATAAAAGATGCCTCGAATTCTCTTTGCCAAATTGAATCTGCCGGAAATGCATAACCTTGTGTCGATTTCCGTTGTGCATATAAACGAATCAACTCCCTTGCAAGAGTCTTCAAACGTTCCTTAGTTCTTTGCTTTTTCTTTTCCCAGTCACTTGTACCAAGTTTCGATAATTTAGGAGTTACGCCCTCTTCGGCTCGGTATTTTTGAAGTTTATGAAGATAGTTCAAATTCAAGAACATTATGTCGTCGTCGGCAAATATAAGTCGGACGCAATCCTGGTAATTTTCGCCAAACTTAACGCGCTGCAATCCATCGAATTTTGCAATACCTTTATCTATATGAACAACAAAATCACCAATGTTCAGCTCTCGAAGCTCCTTAAACGTTAAGCCTTTCCCTTTAAAGGTTCGTGGTATTGGACGCACCCTTTCGCGACCAAATATTTGATGTTCTGTATAGACGGCAATTGCAGACTCATCGATTCGGAAGCCTTCGGAAAGCGTTTTGTCGACCCATCTACAATGTACAATTATATCATCGGGTGTTTTGTTGAGAAAGCCCTCGTTCCCATTTTGTTCAAATTCTATTTCAATGGCATTGCGTAAAATTTCTTGCAAACGTCCAAGGAGCAA
>CAZPSM010000019.1:30972-32257 GCA_964589125.1 uncultured Hyphomicrobiales bacterium
TCACCATCGGCAACAAAGTAAATTGAATATTTTTTTTCAATTAGGTCGAGAACTTCTTTAGCTACATTACGAATAGAACTATAATATTGTGGTTGTGGAACTGTAGAAATTTCCACATCCGCTTGGTTAAGTGAATTTAAAAAAACAGTAGTGTTTTTGACATCGATTGCAACAAAACTCGGATAATTCTTTAAAATCGCTTCGTATGAATCCAAAACAATAATATCATCGTTTTGCAGATATTCCTTGAAACAGGAACCTTTTCCCTCATGGTCAAATATATTCGTAATAATATCAATAGATTGGATACCCTTTATACTACGTTGCGATGTAATATCGAATTCCCTTATAGATTCAATCTCATCTCCAAAAAATTCAATTCTTAGTGGGTTTGCCAAACCAAGTGGGAAAATATCGATAATCGCACCACGAACTGCAAGGTCTCCTTGTTCTTCGACAAAATCCTTTCGTTCGAAGCCCTTCAAAAGCATTTCTTTGATAAAATCTTCATAGGGAACAGTCTCGTTCACTTTAAGTGTTTTTCTTTCTTCAAAAGTCTGTGAACTGGGTAACGAAATATTGAAAATTTCCGGAGTTACAACAAGGACAGAGTTACTATTGTTGCTGAAAGCAACAAGGGTCTCGTATGTAGCAATTTCGTTACGTTGCCGAAACTTCTGCAGTAGACGAGTCGATTGCTCGCCAATTAAAGTCAGAACATTATCCTCGTCAAAAAAGAACAGGAGGTCAAGGCTCCATTTGCTTAAACTTTCCGAATCGGGGCATACAATAACGATTCTCTTATTCTGAAAGTATTTTCTAATTAAAGAAACAAGAAGGGCACGCGATGACCCATTCAGAAATCGAATCGAACAATCCAAACCTTTTGAAAGATTTTCGAATATTTTTCGAGTTTGGGGTAACTTTTCAAATAGTGCTGTTATCTGGCTTATTTCCGTTGCTTCGTTGACTATCTTCTAAATATCGCTTTCAATAACAATTGTAGTGTTGGGTTTAGTTTTCAAATGCATAGGGTCATAATTGTAATGGCGAAGTATGCGCAGTTTTTCCTCGCGTGTTAGTTCCCTACTTGCAAGAATAATGTATCTTACATTTTTTCGGGTATCGCGAAGAATATTTTCGACTTTTTGTTCATTAATGAATTGTTTTGAATTCTTTTCCATTTTTCTAATTTGCTATAATATATGGATTAAACAAATTGTTGAAATACATTTCGTTTTGCTGAATCAATTTAGTGGTGAACTCGATTCCTTCGGCTTTTTCA
>CAZPSM010000019.1:32289-33596 GCA_964589125.1 uncultured Hyphomicrobiales bacterium
TATTCGAAAGCTGATATAGTCTTGGAGTAAGTTCCATTTTGTTATACGGAAGAAGAATTTTCACAATTTTTGAATTCTCTTCCATTGTTTTTCGCATTTTTTCTAAAAGTGAAGAAATATTAATTCCCCGAGCAGCAGAAATCAAGACCGCCGAAGGGAATTCTTTCTGAAGGTACCGAATATATTCTTTATCATCTATTAAATCTATTTTATTCAAAACAAGGATAGTCGGTTTATCGCTCAAACCTAACGACGCAAGTGTATTTTCGACTTCGCAGATTTGGTCTCGAAAGAAACGATGGCTAGCATCGGCAACATGAATCAAGGCATCTGCTCGGACAGTCTCCGAAAGGGTACTTCGAAAAGAAGCAATTAGGTGGGCAGGTAGTTTGCGAATAAACCCGACCGTATCTGAAAGCAAAACCAATTTCCCATTTGGCAGATTTAAAGACCGAGTCGTGGTGTCCAAGGTTGCGAACAGTCTATCTTCGGCTAATACATCTGCATTTGTCAACTCATTCATAATTGTGGATTTACCAGCATTTGTATATCCAACGAGAGAAAATTTGAAAAAAGATTCCCGCATCTTCCTTTCGATTTGCTTCTGCATTGCAATTTCTATCAATTTAGTTTTTAATTTTTGAATCCTTTTTTTAATTATTCGGCGGTCGGTTTCAATTTGAGTTTCACCGGGACCCTTAGTACCAATACCACCGAACTGCTTAGAAAGGTGTGTCCACATCCTTGTCAAGCGCGGCAATAGATATTGCAACTGGGCAAGTTCTACTTGGAGTTTAGCTTCAAGCGTGCGCGCATGCTTCGCAAAGATATCAAGTATCAACGTGGTTCTGTCGATTACCTTTACCTGAAACTCATTTTCTAAGTTCTTGGTTTGAACAGGACTTAACTCATCATCAAATATAACAAGTTCGATACCTCGGTTTGCAATAATTTCTTTTATTTCTTGAACCTTTCCTTTCCCTATTGCTGTAGCTGGGTTCAAGGAGACAAGCTCCTGGTATACTATATCCCTTACTTCTCCACCAGCAGTAGCAACTAAAGATGCAAGTTCTTCGATATGTTCTTCAACATTTTCTTTTGCCGTCCCTTTGCGTATTATTGCTACAAGCAAAACCTTTTCAATAGTTGTTTCGAGTTCTACCATTCACCTTTATTTACTTCAACTTTACCTTTTTAACAAACGAAACAAACACAAATTAATTTCATTTATAATTTTGTCTCCTTCCATCTTCCCATATACAAGCGAGCCTCGTCTGAATAGGACGAGGCTCGCATTTTGTAATTTG
>CAZPSM010000020.1:0-10334 GCA_964589125.1 uncultured Hyphomicrobiales bacterium
GGAGAATGTTCAGAATGACAAACGAGATAGATTCTTCGCTACGCTCAGAATGACACAGACAAGGCGGTGTCATTCTGAGTTCCATCCCATTTTATGGGATGGGACGAAGAATCTAAAAGAAATGGTGGTGGAAGAGATTCTTCACTCCGCTCCGCTTCGTTCAGAATGACAATGGGGAACAGAATGACAAAGGGAAAAGCGATGTCATTCTGAGTTCCGTTCGACAGAACGGAACGAAGAATCTAAAAGAAACGCTGGTGCAAGAGATTCTTCGCTTCGCTCAGAATGACAATGGGGAACAGAATGACAAAGGGGGAGGCAATGTCATTCTGAGTCCCATCCCGTCCCACGAGACGGGATGGGACGAAGAAGAATCTAACAAGAGGAACGCGGGGTAGGCAAGAAGTTTATTAAAACAATTCTTAAACTATTCCTAATCAAGAATGGAATTCAATAAATTGTTGTTGCTACTACAATAATTCAACAAAATTTTCATTTATACCATTTTGTAATTACATATCGTAGACTTTTATGGTAAGAACTGTTATTTTGGTGATGTGTTGTTTTTCTATAATTTCCACTTCAATCAATGCTCAGGCTTCGAAAATGATTTATCCCGGGGAAGAATTGCTCTACGAAGTTTCATTTCTTGGAATCAAACTTGGAACAATTCGGATTGTAACTGAAAACAATGGGAATCTTAACAATCAACCAATTTACAAGGCTAAAGCCTTCATCGATTCATACGAAGGGATTCCTTTCGTAGATTTGCACGCGGTGTTCAACAGTTGGTTCGACCCTTCGGTTGCCTATTCTCATAAGTTCACAGCAAGTATGAAGGAAAAAGATTATTGGTTATTCGACCAAACGCTTTACGAGTACGACAAACAGCAAATAGTCATCGAAAAATTTAAGAAGGATGAAAAATACTTTTCGCGGAAAATTAAAACAAATAAAAAGTGGAACGATGGGCTTTCGATTTTTTTCCTTGCTCGCGAATTCACCAAATCGGGCAAAAATATTAAGATACCAACAGTTATGGATAAAGATACCGTCTACACCTACATCAATTTCCACGGGCGCAGGGAAAATGTCGAAATTAAAAGCATTGGGTATCCCGTTCGAACAGTTTCGTTCAATGGGAAAGCCGAGTGGACCGGAATCTATGGTTTAACGGGATATTTCGAAGGCTGGTTCAGCGACGACGAAGCAAGTGTGCCAATCAAAGCCAAAATGAACGTTTACATTGGAAGTATAAATATTGAACTAATCAAATGGAGGCGCCCGGGTTGGAAACCACCACGAGGATGATAAATCGAAATTAACTATTAATTTGAAATTTACAAGCAATATTATGTAAAAAGGTATTTTAAATTCGACAACTACAACCCTATTGCGTCGAAAATGAATGTAAAAATTGTATCGGCAACAATTATTGCGAAGATTCCATTAACCACCGAAAGGGTTGTGTAGTGCCCTACATTTTCCGCTCCTCCTTGCACCCTTAGACCTCGATAGCATCCGATTGAAGCAATTAAGAATCCAAAAATTACACTTTTTGCAAGCCCGGAGGCAATATCGCCCAACGATACCGCTTTTTGCAATTGAATGAAATAACCAATTGATGTAATATCGAGAGATGCAAGACCAGAAATTAATCCACCAACAATGCCAGCAAGATTGCCAATCATAACAAGGAATGGAATAGAAAGAGAAACCGCATAAATTCGGGGGATAACAAGAAAACGAATGGGATTGAAGCCCATCACCCGAAGAGCGTCGATTTCTTCGGCGACTTTCATTGTGCCAATTGTTGCAGCAAAAGCCGAACCCGAGCGTCCAGCAACAAGAATGGCTGTCATCAAAGGACCAAGTTCGCGAGTAATCGAAACCCCAATAAGGTCGGCAATATAAATGTCCGCTCCAAATTGCTTCAATTGAATTGCACCTTGGTAACCCGAAATTATACCTATCAACAAAAGAATTAAAGAAACAATTGGCACAGCGTTAACCCCACTTTGAATAAAGAGTTGAGGGAAATCTGCCCAACGTATCTTTCGAGGTCGGAACAACGAAGCGAATATCTCGATTAGCACATTTCCAAAAAATTCAATAAATAGGACGACATCGTTCAACGCCGATAATATTTTTTCGCCAACGCTTGTAAAGTAAGCAATAAACGGATTTTCATCAGTTGAAGTAGCTTTGCAAGGTGTCAGGGAATCGGCTAAATTTTCGAGCAGTTCTTTTGCATTTTTCGGGAGGGAAACAAGTTCAAACCCGATTTTATTGGTTTCTGCCCAACTTCGAAAATCGGCAACAAAAGCAACAAATGCAGAGTCGAATTTTTCGACTTTTGCGAAGTCGAGCTGTATGTTCGTTATACCTTCAAAATGTTTTTCGAAAGGTTTTAGTTGGTCGAAACCGTGCAAATTATCGATAGTAAAAGGTCGCAAGAAAATAACCTTGACTTGTGTCGCTTCTTTAACTATCTGGAAATATTGCCCTTCTATTTTTTTCTCCATAATTCCAAAACTATGCTAAGCCTCAAAGAGTGAAATTAATCAAAATTGGGATATGATGTCAAAAAATTAAAGATACTCCCAAACAGAAAGTAATTTAAAAAACACTCGCTGGAAGGCAAAAGCATAATCCTCTTTTGCCAAGAAAAGCACAAAGAAGTGTAAATCTCTTGTTTAGCTCGTAACACCGCCCATACAGAATGCGAAAAATCCATAAAAACCACTTGATAGTTCGCCAAAAATATCTGTTCTATCGAAATTCCTATTGGATAAGGAATGGGTTTATCTATATTTAACCACTCCGACACCAACGGAAACTCGACGTCCATCGGAATTTGCCGGCGAAGACACTTTCGTTCCACCGACAATCAAACTGCTCGACCCCCCACCATCGAGATTCATTGCATCGTAACAACCAAGTTTCTTGACAATCACAGCAAGTTGCGAAAGATTGGCTCCATAGGTTCGGTTATGAGGATTGGTAGGCTCAACAACTATAAGATATATCTTTGTTTTTGCGAAATTAGTACCGATAGCAGTTCTCGGTAGTTGCCCACCTATGAACCTTCGTCCGCGCGAGCCTTCTTGGTATGCTTCGGGTTTAGCTATACCTTTGCGAACAATTCTTGGTGTTCCCGAAATTGCATTCTTAAACGAGATGTAGCGGTATCTATCTGTTTCGAACTTGAGTTGAAGAACTTCGCCTACGGCGAAATCGTATTGAAGGAAGTTGTGCTTCGGAATAGACAGCACAAAGCCATTTACCGGAATGGTAACCACCCCGGTATCTATTGCAATGATTTTGCAATCAGTCGGCCGGTTAACCACTGGCTTTTCCAGATAACTGCAAACTACTTTGACGGTAGAGAATTCCTGCGATTCCGCTCTTTTCAAAGCTACTATTTGCGAGCGGAGTTCGGCTGTATCCAACTCTGCTTCGGTTGAATCTTCAATAAACTTTTCTTGGTAATATCTCGATAAATATTCTTTCAACTGGGTTTCTACGTCCTTTCTCTTGACTTTCGGAATTGTATCGCCATAATAAGCATTATAAAGCACAACATCATTTTCGCCGACTCTTCGGTTTACGTTATCAATTAGGATTTTTGCCTTGTTCGATGTGGTTATGTATCCTTCGAGTTCAAAATTATCAATATATGGCCGGCTCGATTCATCGAAGAAAGTCGAAGACCAATTTCGATATTTTTTCATCCCAACGACTTCGCCATCGATAACAAGAATCCCAATAGGGTAATTCGTATAAGCAGACCAAAAACTACCATTGGTTAGTGCGAAAATATGGCCTTCGTAAATTCGAGAAAGTTCAAAATAGAAATCATCGTAGATATTCTTTAAATGGTCGAGTTCATCGATAGAATTTTTTGCCTTCAAAATAGCAATACTGCTCGAAGCCTCTTCTATGTTTGTTTCAACAAGATGGGCAACAATACGTGCATTATCATTCCCAAATTGAACTTTTTTATAGACGATGCCATCGGTAAGTTCTGTCGTCTCTAAAACCTTAGAAACATTAAGACTAACTCGTTTTCTTGGGGTTCGCTGCCTTTTGGGTTTCTTTTTGGCCTTTTTTGTTGTTTTACTCTGTTCTTTTGTCCCTTTTCGTATTTTGGTTTTTACTTTGGTAGTTTTCTTATTCTTCGATATGGGTGCGATAGTTTTTTTCTTTGCCTTAATTTTAGGGAAAACTTCATATTCTGGAATTAAAAAAAGAGATAGCCCCAACAATAATATTAAGAGGCGCGTCCAATTATTTATTTTAAAATTAGAATATATCATAAAAAGCAAATTTAGTTAAATACAACGACTAATTCGATTAATTTTTGTTAATGTTGCGTGTGCAAAAAGATGTGGGGCAATCGACAAATGTCCAATCTCTGAACTCGTGCGGGCTATTGTTCTTCACATTTGCCTAAGTAAATATACAACGCGGCCAAGTATTTCGAAATCTGTTCCATCGGGAATCTTTGCAATGGGATAATTGGAATTTCCCGATATAAGCTCGTAGTAGCCTTCGCACCGATTAATCTTTTTAACAAAAAGTTTATCGTGAATTCGAACAACTCCCACATCGCCATTGGTAAATTCTCCGGATTCGACAAGCAAAACATCTCCTTCGGTAATACCAAAATCGACCATTGAATCGCCGCTAATTTTAAATGGTCGGAGTTCGCTTTTGAAGGAAAAGATTTGGTCGCCCGAGTCAATTGTGCCAAGCCCGTAATGGTAGATTTGGCTTGAATCCAGCAACTTTTCTGTAAACGGAATTTCATCGACTTTCGACGATTCGAACAATAACTCCAATTTATCCAATTTCTTCAAAGCGCTGGTCAGAACATCATTGAAATCGAGTTTTGCACTTTCTATCCTTGCTTTTAAATTATTCAGTTCCGTCGAGTGGCTCGTTCCCAAAAAGTGCGAACGAAGTATAAGTCGTTCAGCCTCTTCGATAAGTTTATTCTTTTCGTTTCGATTCATTTTCTTTCCTCTGTAAAAACTGCATAATATCCCCGGCGGCAGCAGTAAATTGATGTGCAAGATTTAGCAATTCGGTAACTTTTTTGCCCTCGATTATTGTCTCGATTGATTTTATCTCTTCGCCCGGCATCTGTGCGATTTCATCGAAGTTGGATAAAATCCCTCTGTTTATTTGTTCAAAGAATTTTTCGGGGATTTTCCCTCGAAGTCGGCGAGCAAATTTTTCCCCCTCCTCGTTAGGGGCAAAAATTGAGCCTTCCCCAGTCAAAATAAAAATTGGGTTAATACCGCGGTGGTAAAGCGTTATGAGAAGTTCAGCGGATACACTTGCACGCCCGTTTTCATAGTTCAAAATTTTATGAACTGTTTCGTTTAAAAGGTGTGCAAATTGACTTGCCGAAAGTTTTCCGCCTTCGTTGAAAATGCTCCGAACGAACCTTAAACGCTTGCCTATTTCAATATCACTTTCCTGCATAATTTGTTTTTTATGTAAAATCTACTTATTTTTGTAGTAAGAAATACATAAAATCTATGTATTTCTTACGAATACAAAATTACGAAGAAAATATTAAAAAACAAATTGAGGTTGAAATGCAAGACATTTTTGCTCAAATTAAGCAAGAAGACTTAACCGAAGATTTGCAGATGGTTGCTTCCTCGTGTGGAATCGAAACCGTTCGGAATCTTCTTCGCAATTGTGCGGGGATGTCGATTTACGTTCCAAGAATTTCGCGGCTCGACCATTTTATTATGCGTTATATTCGGGAAAGTCGAGGGAAATCGTTCAAGCAAATTGCCAGCGAGTTAGGCGTTAGCGAACAATACATAAAACGTTTATTCAAATCGATGCGATAAACATTATCGCGTTAAGTTTCGCCAACTCCAAATAAAATCACCGTATTAATTTATTCAGAATTTATTTGCTTCCTACTTAAACCTATGTGTTATGGATTCTTCGCTCTGCTCAAGATGACAAATCTAGACTGTGTTATCCTGAATTCCCTCTCCTTCTGTCGAATGGAACTCAGAATGACATTGCTTTCTCCTTTGTCATTCTGTTCCCCATTGTCATTCTGAACGTAGCGTAGCGGAGTGAAGAATCTCTTGCACTACCATTTCTTTTAGATTCTTCGTTCCGTTCTGTCGAACGGGAGGGAATCGGGATGACGTCGCTGCTCTTCAGCACGATACTTATCGCAGTAGTTGCAGGGTAATTTTATGAAATTAAAATATCGTGCAATTGTTCAATTAACTCTTTGCCTCTGTCCTTCTGCAATGCAAGGATGATTGAATTGTCCGACGAACGGAAAATGAATTGGTAAATCGGGTATGGCTTAACAATTTGGAGGATTTTGCTTACTTGGTCAAAAACCTGAGCGCTTGGCATATTCAGTCGAGAGCCGCAAAATGCGATTAAATCTATTTTTACGGAGTCAATTCCCTCGTCTTCGAGTATGTTCTGAATGGTTTCTTTGTTGCTCTCTATTTTAATGATTGATTTAAAATAGTTGTGATTACCGTTGTAATGAAGGATTTTCAGTTCGGGCAACCGCAACATTTTGTAGTAATCAGCAAAATCTTTTGTTAAAGGACTTAATCGTTTTTCGATTAAAAGGCAGTTTTCCAATAAAACAAGGGAATGGATTTGTGGGGCTTCGGGGAAAAAGTCGGAAAGGTTGTTCACAATCAAAGTGCCTTCGAGCGAAGGGCGAAATGTATTCAAGACTCGGACTGGAATGTTTTCGAGCATCGCTGGCTTAATGGTTTCGGGATGCAAAACCTTTGCACCGAAAAAAGATAATTCGATAACCTCGTCGAAACCCATCATAGGTATTGTAATAGGATTTTCGACAAGTTTTGGGTCTGCACTAAGCACACCATCGACATCTGTCCAAATTTGTATTTCTTCGGCAGCAACAGAATAGGCGAATAAGGAGGCAGATAGGTCCGAACCGCCGCGTCCTAACGTTGTCGTCCTGTCTGCGGAACTTCCAACGAAGCCTTGGGTAATAACAACATCGTAGTCTTCGAACAACTTAATTATTTTATAAGCATTCGACTTAATTTTATGTAAATCGGGTCGGGCATTTTGATATGTATCGTCGGTTGCAATTACTTCTCTTGCATCGAGCCAAGCGCAGTTCATACCTATGTATTTGCAATAATCATAGAAAATTTTCGAAGAAAAGAATTCACCGAAAGCAAGGATTTCGTCCTTTACTCGTGGAGTTAATTCTTCGAGTATTTCTACACCTTCGAGCAAAAGTTTCAGACTATCGAAATAATATTGGAATGAACGGATCGCTTCCTTTGAACCTTCCCCGTCTTGGAACAAACCTTGAATCAACTGAATGTGGCATTTTTCGATGGCATTCAAGATTTCGTTTTTTTGTTGTTTGTCGTTAACTGGGGCAAATTTTGATAATTCTATTAAATGGTTGGTTACCCCCGCTAATGCAGAAAGGACAACGATAAGTTTGTGTGAACACCTTGTTCGAACAATTTCGTAAACCCGACGCATTGCATCTGCATCGGCAACCGAAGTTCCACCGAATTTTAGGACTTTTATGGACATTTTGTTAAACAACACCTTGGTCGATTAATTTTGCAATGTCTTTTGCAAAGTAAGTTAGAATCAAGTCTGCCCCAGCGCGTTTGATTGAGAGTAACGATTCGAGCATTACCTTTTCTTCGTCGAGCCAACCTTTTGCTCCGGCGGCTTTAATCATAGCATATTCCCCGCTTACTTGGTATGCCGCAACCGGAAGTTTGAACTCGGTCTTGACACGTTGTATTATATCGAGATAGAAGCCTGCTGGTTTTACCATTACGATATCGGCACCTTCGAATATATCCTCGGCAACTTCCCGTAGTGCCTCGTTGGAGTTGCGTATATCCATTTGGTGCGATTTCCTATCGCCGAACTTTGGAGCCCCTTGCGCTGCTTCGCGAAATGGTCCATAGAGAGCAGAAGCGTATTTGGCAGAATAACTCATAATCGGGGTATTTACATAGCCATTTTCATCCAAGACGCTGCGAATTTTCTCGACTCGCCCGTCCATCATATCCGAAGGAGCAACCATATCCGAACCTGCTTGAACTTGCGAAAGAGCAATTTTCCCATAAATGTCGATTGACTTGTCGTTATCGATTACCTCGCCTTCCAATATTCCACAATGTCCATGACTTGTATATTCACAAAGGCAGACGTCGGTGATTATAACCAAATTCTTAACTTCCTTCTTTATGGCTCGGGTTGCTTGTTGAATAATTCCATTTTCGGAGTATGCATCGCTACCCATTGGGTCTTTGGTTTCTGGGATACCGAAAAGAATTACCGCCGGGATACCCAAATCGGCAACCTGCTTGCATTCTTCGACTATGTTATCGATGGACATCTGATAGACGCCCGGCATCGAAGAAATCGGGTTCTTTACCTTTTCCCCATAAATTACAAAAAGTGGATAAATAAGGTCATTCTTTGTTAATTGAGTTTCGCTGACCATATTACGAAGAATTGGATTCATACGCAATCGGCGAAATCTTCGAAATTGTTCCATTGTTGAACCCCGTTTGTTGAAATAAATACAAAATTAAGCAATATTAAGGAAGTTGGGAAAGGGGGACAATAAGCAAAATAAGAGAAGAGCAATGGAAATGACTTTATTTCGGAGTTCTTTTTTGAGCAGTTGTATTGGTCAACAATATCTGCTTTTGTTGTCCTATCGGCGCTCTACTTATAATTGATTTACAACATTTTTCTATGTATGTATGCATCCCAAATTGCACGTAATGTTTTGCGGCTAAAAGAAGTTGCCGAAGGCGGAATGGATAAAGCATAGCGAACACGCTGTTAAATGAAATATTGCCATCATTTTTCATTCTCTCTTTAGACTTTCCAAGAATCTTTTCAACAGGAGAGACGTCAGCGCTGTATCTTCTAACTCACAAATTGTTCTATACATCTTTGTTCCATCTTTGATCCATACAACTCCATCAAGGACAGCGATTCGAATAGCTTTTCCTTTCTTCCCTCTTAACAACCTCAACGCATCTTCAAACTGCGCATTTTGATGGCCGCCATAGTCAGTAAGAAACTTCGCTTCACCTATAACATAAATCTGTCGCACTCTTGCAAGAAAATCAGGTCCTTTATCAAGATTACAGCCAAGCCTTCTATTTGCAAAATCTTTTAGTTGTGCATCTCCTCCTTGAAGGAATGCTATTCCTTTATCGTAGGCTTCAAACTCAGATTCGTGGAGTAGGGGATAGCCAATTTTCGGAAGCCATTTCTTGAATAATGTCCCAATTTGTCTGTTAAATTCTTTTGGTTCTTCAATGGACTTTATCATCGCTTTAAAACCCATAGCTTTTATTCTTTCAGTAATTCTATTAACAGTTTGTGGGTTATACTCAAGGAAAATACCGTTCTTTCGTAAAAAAGCTACATAGGGGTCCTTAATGGGAAATTTTGGTAACTCTAATAACTTCTTGATTAAAGCTATATCATCCCCTGCGTTGTAACTTTGTTTTAATTCTTTTTTGACTTCAATATCTATTGCCCTCTCTGTTTCCTGAACTACGGGATAGACATCTTGCAGTTTATCCAGATACCCCGCTGAATTTGCTATTTCAATACTTCTTCTTACCCATTCGTTCATTCGATTTCCTCCTGTACTTTGTATAATGTAAAGGCTGACGCTCTGTTAATCAACGAAAGTCTCTTTTGTATTACATCTATCGCTATTTTAGAGCTATCAATTCCAATCCATCGTCTTCCCAATTCTTCTGCGGCAATTAAAGTTGTCCCGGAACCAGCAAAACAGTCTAAAACTAGGTCATCTGGTTTTGAAGATGCCTCTATAATAACCTTGAGCATTTCAAGATTCTTCTCAGTAGGATATGTTGGATAAGGTGGGTCTTTAAATTCCCAAATATCCTGCCGTTTTTTACCTTTCGCAAGCACTTCATCAGCATAAATTATTTTTCGAGGATTACCAGTAGAAGACCACTCAATTAAACCATGTGCGTCTAATCTGTTAAGTTCGTCTGGCGAATATCTCCAATGTCTTCCCTTTGGAGGCTTAAGACCCTTCCATGGTTGACCTGTAGGACCATTATGGGTTTCCCCAGGTGCATGAAGTGGTGTGGTAGTGTATCTTCGCCCCTCTTTATCCACTTTGGGGAACAGCCGGTGTATATCTTCCTCTGTCATTTCTTCTCGTGGTTCGTTCCATATATACCGCTCAGTTTTAGAATAGAAAAGAATCATATCTTTTATGTTGCCATAGCCTTTTCTCTCAAAGTTTTTAGGAT